>NZ_JBTNDX010000025.1:0-62579 GCF_054510755.1 Pseudarthrobacter sp. MDT3-1
CCAGTCGCCGTAGGCCTTCCCGGAACGGCCCGGAACCAGATCCAGCAGCCTTGCGTGGACGTTGCCGTCGGCGTCGCGGGTGTGGTCGATGATGCCGGTGACCATGCCGGTGCCGGGGAACCCGGTGTGTGTCCAGACGTGCTCGTCCACGCCGAGGGCGTCAATGCCAGCGAGGCGTTCGGGCTTTCCAAGCCGGCGGGTTGCTTCGGCCTCGACGCCCTTCCAGAGGGCCCGCCAGGAGACGCCGAGTTGGTGGGCGAGGGCGGAGACGGACGTGTCGTATTTCTCCAGTGCATCGACGGCCCAGCGGACGGCCCGGCTGGTCAGGATCGCCCGCTTCCCGGCCAAGGGATGTTCTTCGCTGAAGACTTTCCTGGGGCAGTGTTCGTCGGGGCAACGCCACAGCCGCTTGGCCCACGCGAGCCGGACGGGCCGCCCGAAACACGGGATGTCATGAAGACGGATCTGCCGCCGGCCGTGGCCCACAGCGACGACACCACAGACAGGGCAACCATTGATGGTTTGGTCGGTTTCGACGTGGACGATCAGGCCGGTGTCGGCCTCGGTGACGGAGGTGATATGCACGCCGGGGACACCCAGAAGGGTATCGGCACGTTCACACCACCGCCCACCGGAGCAGGAAGTAGAGTGGGACAAGTCGGGGTCTCATTTGAAATTGGAAGCTTGGTCGCTACCAATTCAAAGAGGCCCTGACGCATCTCTCCCGCCGCCACGCCGGACCCACCCCAAACCGAAAACTCAGCGGAACCAACCACGCTTAGAGACGAAGGGCCCGTAAAGCCAGCACCCGTAGTCCAGGCACCAGCCCCGGCACCGGCAGCGGCCTACTTCGGCAGCTGTGCCGAGGCCAAGGCTGCCGGGGCAGCACCGCTCTTTGCCGGGCAGGCCGGCTACCGGGCGGCGCTTGACCGGGACAAGGACGGCGTTGCCTGTGAGAGCTAGCGCCACCTCTCGACTTAGCTTGCATGCGCTGTTTTCGTTCGCGAACAGACCCGGGAGCCAAAAGGCGTTCGAAGGCCAACAGTGCGAACGTTTTTGGAATGCTCAATCAATAGGAGAATCATGAAATATCGCAGCATCGCAGCGCCCTTACTTTTGCCTCTCATCACCTTCGGTATTTATTCTTTGGTGTGGAGTGTAAAGACAAAGAACGAAATGAATAAGTACGGCACTGCAATACCCACGGCGTGGTTGCTGATCGTGCCGATCGCCAACATTGTCTGGCTGTGGAAGTATTCAGTCGGCGTTGAGGTGTTCACTCGCCAAGGCCTCGGACGTCACGCCGCCTTCTGGCTTATGTTCCTCTTGGGCTCCATCGGCTCAGCTATTGTGCAGCACGAATTCAATAGGAAGATTTCGCCGGCTTCCCTTAGCGTGTCTGTCTCCGCCTGATATACGGGCAAGTGCTGGCCACATGACATCCGACAAGGAGATACCGCCTGTGAACACTTCAGAAGCTAACAAGTCGCCGCAGGACGAGCCACGTCAATCAGAGGAACCTCACCCGGAACCGAACAGCCTTGCCAACAGTTCGACAGCAGTCGGAGCACCGGACTCAAGAGAGCCACACGAACCGCAGACCAAGATTTGCCAAAAATGCAGTGTCCAAAGTCTGACGCTTGGTGGCTATTGCCCGAGTTGCGGCACCCCGTACATCGCCCGAAGCCGCTTCGCTAACGTAAACAAGCGCATTGTCCTTATTGCGGCAGCTGTTCTCATTGTTGTGATCGCGGGAATTGGAATCACGCTAAACATTCAGCATACAAACCAGGTCAACGCCGAGCAGGCTGCCGCGGCGTCAGCGGCTGAAGCCGAAAACAAGCGGCAGACCGAGGCCACGAGGGCAGCGGCCGCTGCGACTGCTGCAAAACAAGCCGCTGATACGGGCAAGCGGGCACAACGAAAGCTGATTATCACAGCGCTGGAGGACTCAGTTCTGAAGGACGCAGAGTCACGTGTCACCAAGGGTGTCCTGGAGTGGCCGATCACGCGGGCTTCCTGCACTCCGCTAGGAGGAGGTTCCTCCGATGACTTGACGGCTATCACTGGCACGTTCCAATGCATCGCAGTCAACAAGACCGAACCGGATGGCTCGTCATCGGGCTACCGTTTCTCGGCAACTGTCAATTGGAATGATGCTAGCTATTCGTGGCACCTGGGCAGCTGACAGAAGAACCTCGGCGTAACCCCGGTGGCGGGGTTCAGCGTCGAAGCGGAAGAGGGGCGCCTCGGTGCTGTTCAATGTGGCTGCGACGGCTCGGTAGCGGCGGCGCCCCGCAGTCGCGCGAGCAGCCAGACCGTCCGCGGGATCGGCCAGAGTATGGCCAGCACGAGCACAGGCACCAGCGAGACGCCGACGTCGGGAAACTGGCGGATGATCACGAACAGGTGGGTGTCGAACCGTGCGGGGGCGTAGACGAGGCACAGCCAGAGGGCGAACCCGTCGAGCACGAGAGCCGCAACTCCCCAAATCAGAAGCACCCAGCGCTTCCGGGACGCGGCACGCCGCCGGAGCAAAAACCGCAGCACCAGGCACAGGCTCACCAGCTCAGCGAGGAGCAGGGCCAGGGCCACCGCCCAGCTGTAGCGCTGCAGCCAGTCCTCGAACACAACTGCGGGCACAGGGGACTGCCCGTGCAGGATCCGCAGGACGTTGGTGTCGATGGCCTTGAGCCGGGACGGGGCGGCGGTGTCGTTGCCGTTGATGACCAGGGCGATACCAAGGCCGGACTCCGGAACCAAAGCCAGGTAGGTGTGGCTGTTGCCCCATTCGCCCTGATGCTCCAGCAGCAGCGGCAGGTCCGCCTCCGGGACTGGCGGCGCTGCGGGATCGGCGGACTCCACGAGCGGCCGGGTGAACCACCCCATGGCGTACCCCTTGGACCCGTCCACCTGCACGAGAGGCTCGAACATCGCCGCCACGCTCCCGGGCCGGAGGATGCGGGCATCGCCGTACCGTCCGCCGTCGAGCAGTGCGATCAGCTGGTGGCCGAGGTCCTCGGCCGAGGCGTACAGCGTGGACGACGGCATGCCGGTGGTGGGTGCGGGCACGTCGGTCTGGCGCCAGAACGAGCCGAACCACAGCGAGTAGCCGGCGGCCGCCTTGTCCGCGCGGGCGGCAGCCTGCGTGGGATGCGTGTGCGTCATCTCCAGCGGTCCGAAGACGTGCTGCTCCAGGTACTCCCCGAAAGGCTGGCCGGAGACTGTCTGCACCAGGAGGCCCAGGACGTTGAAGTTGGCGCTGGCGTAGTGGAAGGCCTCGCCCGGTTCACCGGCCAGCGCGGAGCCCGACAGGGCGCGGACCCCTTCTTCGAGAGCCTCCGGGCCCTGCGCGTCTGAGGCTTCGAAGGCCGTGTCCTTGGATGACATGCCGCTGGCCTGGTGGAGCAGGTGACGGACCGTGATGGCTTGCGAGCGGCTGTCGTTCAGGGTGAACCAAGGCAGGTACGTCTGCACCGGCTCGTCCAGCCGCAGCCGGCCGGCCTCCACCTGCTGCATCACGGCGATGGCGGTGAGGGACTTGCTGGTGGAGGCCAGCAGCACCGGCGTCTGGGCGGTCATCGGGCGCCCGGAGTCGTCGGCGCGTCCAAATGTGGCGGAGTGCACCTGGACGCCGTCCCGGACGACGGCGATGGCGGCGCCCGGAATCCCGAGGATGTCCAGTTGCTCCCGGAGGAAGGTGTCCAGCGCGTCGTAGGTCTGCTCGGGGCTCGCGGGTCCTGTGGCCGGCGGGCCGGCAGGGGCCGGTGCCGGTGTGGTGGCGCCGCCGAGGATCCCCACGGTCAGGAAGCACATGAGGATACAGGGCGCTGACCAGGAAATAGCTCGCATGCCCGCACCTGCACTTCGGCTGACCGTCCCTTCACGGTATGGCCTGGCCAGGTGGAAAACAATGCATCCATGCAGTCGGGCGGCGGTTGCGGCAAGTGCACCCCTGTATCCTGACAATGCAGGTTGAATGGTTCCAGCGGCCATCAACCAAGCTCGGTTCGCGGCCGGATGACGGTCCGGAATCTTGGGCCGTCGCCTTCCACGTCGTGGAATCACCGCCGCAATCGTCAGTCGCCGATCGGCCCCCGGACTCTTGGAATGGATCTATATCACTACTGACTCGCCAGCTCCCGTGGGAATCCCGACGTCGGCCCTCCAGCCCCCGCGCGGAGCTGCGGTGGATGAGCCCGCCGTCGTGACCTGGGCCGAGGCGGGTGTCAGTATGACCGCGCGATGGCGTTCGGCGAACGGCAGACCAGCGCCGACGCGCGTCGAAGTGGTCTCCGACTCCCTCACGGCCGATGAAGCGAACCGGTTGGCGTCACAGGGGATCGCGATGCTCTGGCACGGCGACTTCCACAACGGGCGGCAGATCCTCAACGCCATGGACCGGCGGGTAGGTGCCGGAAAGAAGATCACAGGAACTCCGGCCGAAAAGTTCTATCGGCATCGCCAGTCCCGCTCGCATCGTGCACGCATTCTCGGCCTGCTGCTGATTCCTCTTGATCCGGGCCCTGTGGTGCCGCTGCGCCGCGCACCGGATATGCGGGAGGCCGCCGCTGAAGCGTACGGCGATATCCGCGAATCTTCCGTTGTGTCCCTGCATGAGCTTGTCGGGGCAATTGGCGCCCACGAGTGGCGACGGAACGGCATCTACGTCGATGCCCTGCAGGGCCGCATCCACCCGCACTATGGCACGTTCTTCCCCACCCGGAGTGAGTATGTGGATCTCGTGGCCGCCGCGCCGCTGCCCTCGGACACGCTGGCGTTCGACGTCGGAACCGGCACCGGGGTGCTCGCTGCCGTCCTCGCGCGCAGCGGCGTCCACCGCGTGGTAGCGACGGACAATGAACCGCGTGCCATCGCCTGCGCCGGTGAGAATTTCCGGAACCTCGGTGTCCAGGACCGTGCTGAGGCCGTCCTGACCGACATGTTCCCGCCCGGACGGGCGCCGCTCGTTGTGTGCAACCCGCCCTGGATTCCAGCCACGCCGCATTCCACCCTGGACAATGCCGTCTACGACCCCGGCAGCAGGATGCTGTTCCGCTTCCTGAACGAACTCTCCGACCATCTGGAGCCGGGCGGTGAGGGCTGGCTTGTCCTGTCCGACCTAGCCGAGCACCTTGGCCTGCGGACCCGTGAGGATCTGCTGGCCGCCATCGACGCGGCTGGGCTGAAGGTGGTGGAACGGCTCGACACCAAGCCAACGCATCCTAAGGCATCGGACCGCGATGATCCTCTGTTCGAGGCGCGCACGGCCGAGGTCACGTCCCTGTGGCGGCTTGTTCCCCGGTAGTCACAAGCTTCGCCGCACGCGCGCCAGCCACCGGACAGAAGCAGGCTATGGATCTCCTTGGTCGAAGATCGGGTAGGGAGGTTCCAGCGCCGGGCGCCGAGGGGATCGGCGGCATCCGGAAACAGCCGCTACCTTGGCGCCATCACAGCCACGGTGATGATCGGCATCTTCTACGGGACCGGCGTTACCCAGGCCAATTGGGGAGTCATAGTGATCACCATGCTGGTGCTCGGCGCCGTCGCGTTCGGCGTGACGCTGCTGTGGCGGGAGCGGAAGTAGGTTTTCCGGCTGACCCGGATCGCGCTCTGCAAGGCTGGGTTAGCTGGCCTATGACATGGCCGGTACTTCGCCGGCATCCAAGGAGCCGCCGTCTGCCTCCGGCAGTGTCAGGGTGACGGTGGTCCCCCGTCCGGGGCTGCTGGCCAGGGCGATCGTCCCGCCATGGTTTTCGATGATGGTTTTGGTGATCGGCAGTCCCAGGCCTGCACCGGGAATGGCGGAGGCGTGTGCGCGTGCTGCGCGGAAGAATCGGGTGAAGGCCTGGGCCTGTTCTTCCTGGGTCATCCCGATGCCGGTATCGGCGACCTCGCATCTGATGTTGTCCCCGTCCCGGCGGGCTCGGACCGTGACGGCCCCGCCGTCGGGGCTGTATTTGATCGCGTTGGAGAGCAGGTTATCGATAACCTGCCCGATGCGGGCCGGATCGAACCGGCCGGTTACGGGTCCGGACGGTTCAAGGTGCAGGCTGATGCCCGCGGCACTGGCATGCGGAGTGGCGGATTCGATGCTGTGGCGGATCACTTTGGTCAAGTCTGCTGGCCGGGGGTTGATGGCCAGGGTATCCGAGGCGACTGAGAGCAGGTCGGTCACTAGATGCAGCAGCCGTTCGGCGTTGCGTTTGGCCACGACCAGATACTGGGCCAGGTCGGCGGGAAGGTTGGGGTGTTCGTCCTGGGCCAGGCCGAGGTAGCCCAGGATCGAGGTCAGGGGAGTCCTCAGCTCATGCGAGACACTGGCGACGAACTGGTCCTTGGCTGCAAGGGCTGTGACCAGCGCCGTCACGTCGGTAAAAGCCAGCACGGCGCCGGAACTCCGGCCGGTGCCGTCCTTGATCAGCCGAGACGTTGCGGAGAAGGCGCGTTGACCGGTGCCGGTGCCGGTGCCGGTCCAGATCAATTCGTCGGTGAACGCTTCGCCCCTGGCCGCTCGGCGCAGCGGGTGCCGGGCCGGCGGCAGTGGGCTGCTCCGGTCAACGCCGAACACCGGCACCTCCTCACTGCCGGGCGCCGGCGGGTTTTCGCTGAGGGTACCGGCGAGGTAGTGGCTTTGCTGCTTGTTCATGAGAATTTTCCGGCCCTGTTCATCGACCGCGCACACGCCGACACTGACGGTATCCATGATGGTGCCCAGCAACCGCTCGCGCTGTTCGCTGGCCGCGAGCAGTTCCTGCAGTTCCTTGTCCTGGTTTTCCAGCTGCAGCCGCTGACGCAGGACAGCATTGGAGACCACATGCGCGGTGAGGGAGATCACCCCGAGGATGACCGGGAGCAGTACGATCCGGATGAACGACGGCCCTGTGAAGCCCATTCCAAGGATCAGCGGCGGAAGGACCGCACTGAGAATCGTGGCCGATACCGCCATCACAACCCCGCTACGGTGGCGGCCGAGGGATAGCCAGACGACCGGGAAAACCAGCAGGAAACCCAGCACAGTGAGGTATTGATCCGCCGCTTCGCGGGAGAACCCGATGGCCAGGCAGTCCAGGACCGGAATGACTACCCAGGCGCGGGTCGGCAGCCGCCCCCACGGCACCAGCGCGCACGCGGCCAGAAGGACCAGATGGGCGCCCAGACTGTACAGGAATGGACCGGGCTGCAGGAGCCCGGGGCGAAATGCCTCCGCAAGGACGGTGACCAGCAGCATCGTCACCGACAGCGGCAACTGGAATATCACCATCCGACCCCTAAGGTCCAGGCTCCGGAAGTAGTTATCGAGCGAAAGGAGCGGCATCGCGTTACCCATTCGTGCTTCCTTTCAAATCTGTCCAGCCGTTTGTTTCCGCCGCCTGCAGTTCCGGGAGATTTCTGAATCCTACTGCCACCAGAGGCCCACTGGCATGACTGTGTCCGTATTAGCGGTGAGTGCTTCTGAACCCGACGACAGCACCCCTGGTTTATCAACCACAAGGGACCCCTTCGGCGCCCTATTTCCTCGGCGTATTGACACACAGATTTCGTCGGAATACTGTCTGCCTTAACGGGGCTTTCCGTCCCGTTCCTGGGTATATTCGGCGCTGGAGTCTGGGCCGCTTCTGCTAGGCGAGGGTGCCAGCAAGGAGTTCTAAATGTCTTGGGAAATGACCGGAAAGTATGTCGCCAACTGCAATTGCCAGCTGATTTGTCCGTGCCCGGTGGATGGTACGCCCACGGGATCGGATGGCGAGTGCCGCGGCGTGGCTGTGTTCCAAATCGCGAGTGGAAAACTCGATGACACCGATCTGTCGGGCATCGCCTTCGCCTTCTGCAACTGGTTCCCGTCGAACCTCTCGGCCGGCGGCTGGAAGGTGGGAGTCGTCCTTGACGACGGCGCATCGGCTGCGCAAGCCACTGCCTTGGAAAGCATCCTTCATGGTGAGGCCGGCGGCCCGTTCGCGGATTTTGCGGCGTTGTACGGAGAATGGCTGGGAGTGGAGCGCGCCAGCGTCACATTCTCGGACGGCGACACCCCGTCCGCGTCGGTTGCCGGGCGGGTGAGCTACACGTTCGAGGCCCTGCCGGGACCCGACGGTGGTGTCACCACCGTCAAGAACGCGATGTTCGGGTTCGCCCCGGAATTCCGGATCGGCAAAGCGCAGGTACACTCGGACCTCTTTGGCCTTGACTTCGACGGCGTCTACGGTGAGACCGCGGACTTCACGTTCGCCAGCGCGATGGCCGAAAACGCCCCCAAAGGCCGGGCATGAGCGCCGACAGCTGATGCTGCGCAGGAAGCAGTCCACAAGAGGCGGCGTTCGCCCGTCTGCGCGCGCCGCCGTTTCGCCTGCCACAGCGGCCGGTTCTACGGCAGCCGCGTCCCGGGTCGATCCGCGGGAGGCTGGCCTGATCGCGGTCCTGCTGATACTCGCCGCGGCGAGTTGGGTCTTCACGTCCACTCAGCTGAGCGTGATGGACATGGGTCGGTGGACTGAGCCGGGGCCGCTGGGATTCTTCGTCGCCACGTGGGTGGTGATGCTGGCGGCCATGATGTTCCCGTCCGTGGCACCCATGGTGGTCGCATATGGCCGGATTCAGAGCCACCGACGCAAGATGGCGCGGTATGCTCCGGCAGGATCCACCGCCGTTTTCGTGGCCGGTTACCTGATCACGTGGACGGTCTTCGGCGTCGTGGCGTATTCGCTCTACATGTCAGTAGCGTCGCTGGCTCCCGGGCTCTTCGCCGCGGATCAAGGCGGCCGGTACCTGGCGGCCGGGGTGATTATGGCGGCGGCGGCCTATCAGCTCACGCCCGCCAAGAACGTCAGCCTGATGAAATGCCGGACACCCATGGACTTCATCCTGCACCGCATGCGCCCCGGATACCGTGGCGCGCTGCGCATGGGAGTTGAGCACGGGGCGTGGTGCGTCGCATGCTGCTGGGCGCTGATGGTGGCGCTGTTTGCGCTCGGTGTGATGAGCATCGGCTGGATGGCGCTGATTGGGGCCTTCATTGCAGGAGAGAAGATGCTCCCGTGGAAGCGGCTCGCCAACCGCTCGGTTGCGGTGGCACTGGCCGTGATTGCGCTCGGAGTTGCCCTCACGCCAGCGGCGTTGGTCGGGATGGGGATGTAAAACGGGGGGTTCTTGAATGGTCTCATGTACTAGAGGAGTCGGAAATGTCTGACGGGACTGGACTGATCCAGCGGTTTTACAAGGAGATAATCGAGGGCGGAAATCTGTCCCTCATTGACGAGTTGGCGACGGATGACTACATCGATCACGAAGAGGCTCTTCCAGGGCAACCTCCCGGCAAGGATGGCGTCCGGTACTTCGTGAACGCGATCCGGACGGCGTTCCCCGATATTAAAGTCAAGACAATGGAAGCGTCATTGGCTGACGGAAACATGGAGGCGTGCCACGTAATTCTCACGGGCACTCATCGTGGCGAGATGGCCGGCATGGCAGCAACCGGCAAAAGCGTCGAATTCGGCACCACCGACATTATTCGCGTCGAGGACGGCAAGGTGGCTGAGCATTGGGGAACCACGGACAACCTGAGCCTCATGCAGCAGCTCGGTGCCATCCCTACCTAGGGCTCATCTGACGGGCGTCCGCAATCGGGCCAACCCTCGAAGGGCCTTCCGCCGTCGTCCTAGCCGACGGCGGGAGGCCCCTTTGTGCGGCAGTGTCCGCATCGTCGACACCCGCTGGGACCCGCCGGTCACTCTCGGGGTGCGGCTGGTCAG
The DNA here is from genome assembly GCF_054510755.1 of Pseudarthrobacter sp. MDT3-1. Lineage (NCBI taxonomy): Bacteria > Bacillati > Actinomycetota > Actinomycetes > Micrococcales > Micrococcaceae > Pseudarthrobacter > Pseudarthrobacter sp. MDT3-1. The sequence goes on from NZ_JBTNDX010000025.1 coordinate 9,750, forward strand.
CACTATTGCCGATTGCCTCCAGCACGTGGGGCAGGCCGCGTACGCCAAGGGCCTGAACCCCTGACTGATACTGCCGAGCTGCTGGTGTGAGATCCGCCGTCGTGGGCCAGACGGACGGCGCACCGGGGAGATGAAGTCATGGTGAAGATGTTGAACATTCCCCAATAACTGCAGGTCCGCGTAGTTGCAGCGCGTCAGCTACCAACAGTCACTCAGCCGCCACGAAAGGCCTACCAAACATGGGCCCGAGAACGGGCCATCCGGTTTCGTCCCGGCCGAAGCTACGCGTCAGCATCAGGTGTCGGCCGTCCTTTACAGCCACAACGACCACTAAGGCTTCGTCACGATCGGCCCTGATGTGTTCACTGCGTGAAACGATGTGCTTATGGAGATTCCAGGGACGTTGGACGCGCATCGCCTTGGCGACGAACATCCTTCCGAAGCGGACATCGATCTGTACCGCGTGCTCAGCGCTGACATCTCAGCCGGCGTCGCCGTGGTTTCTACATTGCTGCACAAGCGCGACTACGCAGCAACAGTGACTGCTTTTCTCTCCGTCTCCTATGATCCGCCTACGATGCTTGTCAGCCTCTACGCGGGCTCACGCATTGGCGAAGCAATTGCCACGAGGGGTACGTGGGCGTTGAGTCTGTTGCGCAGCAAGCATCAAGGCGCAGCGGATTGGCTGGCCAGTCAAGGGACCCCCGTTGAGGGCCTGCTGGCCCAGGTTCCCTACCGCCGCGGCCCGGCCACCGGATCGGTGATCCTCGATGGATCGATCGCGTACTTCGAGCTGCGAACGGTTGCAATCCATCCTGCGGCAACGCATCTGCTCATCGTCGGAGAGGTACTTGCGATGGGTAGTGACGCTCCAGCGGCGGAAGTACCGGACCCCCTCATACATTTTGCTTCTGCCTACCACCGGCTGGCGCCCTAGAAGTTACCCACAAAGGCGGCGAAGACCGCTGATCTCCCGGGTTACCACCTGCCCGCACACGGCACCCCGACCTGAATCAAAACCCACCATTGCCGGAGGCACAGCGGCACCTCAAGTGCCGGATGGGTCCAGTTCTGCCTCTTATGGCGGGTCTGTACCAACAATTATTTGTCGGCCTCTTGCGGCATTCACGTCGACGGGGCGGCAAACTAAGGAGACCCACCATGGGTTTGGGTGAGAAGATCCATAACGCTGCCGGGAAACTTCACGGCAAGGCAAAGAAGCAGCAGGCGATGCCACCGGCAACGACCGGCTGAAGCACCCCGGCTGGATCCTCAGGGCGTCATGGAATCCTTCGCCTGCAGGGCAGCGAGTGAGACACACCGGACTTCAGCCCGCCTCGACGGTGGTCAGACGTCGTTTTCGTGGTTAGCTCGCGGCTGGCAGTGCGTCAGGGATCCGGGGTTTCGTGTTTCCTGCGAACGTGAACTTGGCGTCGTCGCCTTCGCCGTCCACGTCCACTACAACGATGTCGCCGGCGTGGAGCTCGCCGAACAGGATCTTCTCGGAGAGCTGGTCCTCGATCTCGCGCTGGATGGTGCGGCGCAGCGGCCGGGCACCCATGGCCGGGTCGTACCCGCGGGTCGCCAGGAGCACCTTGGCCGCGGTGGTGAGCTCGATGCCCATGTCCTTGTCCTTGAGGCGCTTCTCCAGGCGGCCAACGAACATGTCCACGATCTCGATGATCTCGTCCTGGGTGAGCTGCGGGAACACCACAACGTCATCCACACGGTTCAGGAACTCCGGACGGAAGTGCTGCTTGAGCTCTTCCGTCACACGGGCGCGCATCCGGTTGTAGCCGGTCTGCGTGTCTGTGCCGGACTGGAAGCCGGTGGCCACGCTCTTGGAGATGTCCCGGGTGCCCAGGTTTGTGGTCATGATGATCACGGTGTTCTTGAAGTCCACCACCCGGCCATGGCTATCGGTCAGGCGGCCGTCTTCCAGGATCTGCAGGAGTGAGTTGAACAGGTCAGCGTGTGCCTTCTCCACCTCGTCGAACAGGACCACGGAGAACGGACGGCGCCGGACCTTTTCGGTCAGCTGGCCGCCCTCGTCGTAGCCGACGTAGCCAGGAGGGGCACCGAAGAGCCGCGAAACCGCGTGCTTCTCGGAGTACTCGGACATGTCCAGCGTGATGAGGGCGTCTTCCTCGCCGAACAGGAACTCAGCCAGGGCCTTGGCGAGCTCGGTCTTGCCGACGCCCGTGGGGCCGGCGAAGATGAACGAGCCGCCCGGACGCTTCGGGTCCTTCAGGCCTGCACGGGTACGGCGGATAGCCCGCGAAATCGACCTAACCGCCTCCTCCTGGCCCACCACACGCTGGTGCAGCTCGTCTTCCATCCTCAGCAGACGGCTGGATTCCTCCTCGGTCAGCTTGAAGACCGGGATGCCGGTGGAGTTCGCCAGCACCTCGGCGATGAGTTCCTCATCAACTTCGGAGATGTCGTCCATGCCGCCGGTCTTCCAGTGGCGCTCCTTCTCTCTGCGCACCTCGACGAGCTTCTGCTCCTGGTCGCGGAGCGAAGCGGCACCCTCGTAGTCCTCCGCATCCAACGCGGACTCCTTCTCCAGCTTCACGGCGGCGATCCGCTCATCCATCGCCTTGAGCTCCGGCGGGGCGGTCATCCGGCGGATGCGCAACCGGGCACCGGCCTCATCGATCAGGTCGATCGCCTTGTCCGGCAGGAAGCGGTCCGAGATGTAACGCTCCGAGAGATTCGCCGCTGCGACCAGCGCGCCGTCGGTGATGGTGACCCGGTGGTGCGCCTCGTAGCGGTCGCGGAGGCCCTTGAGGATCTCGATCGCGTCGGCCACGGAGGGTTCCTTGATCTGGATCGGCTGGAAGCGGCGCTCAAGCGCGGCATCCTTCTCGATGTGCTTGCGGTACTCATCCAAGGTGGTGGCACCGATGGTCTGCAGCTCGCCGCGGGCCAGCAACGGCTTCAGGATCGAAGCCGCATCGATCGCACCCTCGGCCGCACCGGCACCCACAAGCGTGTGGATTTCGTCGATGAAGAGGATGATGTCGCCGCGGGTGCGGATTTCCTTCAGGACCTTCTTCAGGCGCTCTTCGAAGTCACCGCGGTACCGGGAGCCGGCCACGAGTGAACCGAGGTCCAGGGTGTACAGCTGCTTGTCCTTGATGGTTTCCGGGACGTCGCCGCGGACAATCGCCTGGGCCAGGCCCTCGACGACGGCGGTCTTGCCGACGCCGGGCTCACCGATCAGGACAGGGTTGTTCTTGGTGCGCCGGGACAGGACCTGCATAACGCGTTCCATCTCGGACTCGCGACCGATCACCGGGTCCAGCTTGTTCTCGCGCGCAGCCTGGGTGAGGTTGCGGCCGAACTGGTCCAGGACCACGGAACCGGCGGGAGTGCCCTCGGGCTGGCCGGGGCCCGGGCCCGGGCCCTGGCCCTCGCCTGCGCCCATGGTCTCCTTGCCCTGGTAGCCCGAGAGCAGCTGGATAACCTGCTGGCGGACGCGGTTGAGGTCTGCGCCCAGCTTGACCAGCACCTGGGCGGCCACACCCTCACCCTCACGGACGAGGCCCAGCAGGATATGCTCCGTGCCGATGTAGTTGTGCCCCAGCTGCAGGGCCTCGCGCAGAGCCAGCTCCAGCACCTTCTTGGCCCGCGGGGTAAAGGGGATGTGGCCGGATGGGGCCTGCTGGCCCTGGCCGATGATCTCCTGCACCTGTTCGCGCACGCCGTCGAGCGAAATGCCCAAGGACTCAAGAGCTTTGGCGGCAACGCCTTCACCTTCATGGATCAGACCCAAGAGGATGTGTTCGGTACCAATGTAATTGTGGTTCAGCATGCGTGCCTCTTCTTGGGCAAGCACAACTACGCGACGGGCACGGTCCGTAAATCGCTCAAACATTTTCGCCACACTCCTGGCTGCCGCCTATCTTGATCCTACGTCGCCGCGGGCCCTCATGGGGGGGACTTCGCCGAGAGGCAAGGTATTTGTGACTTCAGCGGTACGTGTCCTGTTTTTCGCAGCATTAGTTGTCCTGGCGCATCAACTGGTGACTTGATGAACTCGCGACCTTCCGACTGCTGAGGTGCTTGATGGGATGCCTTTGTAGCCACAGACCTCCCGTCTCAACTGCTGAGTAGCTTCCGCGTACGTTAGCGGAACAACTAGACCGAAGTTACGCAGGTTGAGACGCCGGAATGGGAAATCGTAGTCCCCCTCTCAAAGGCTGGGAGACTATTTGGTGTCAAGTTCCCGTGGCTGTCGGTGTCTGTGGTGCAGGGCGTAGCTGTCAAACACCTCCGACGACGTCGTTTCTGGATGGCCGAACTTGCCGTGGAGTACCTCTGCGAGATCGTCCAGCGCTGCATGAAGCATCCGTCCGGCAAACCGTAGTTCCGGGTTTTCACTGAGCTTGGCCTCAGACGCCAACTGGTAGGCGTAGGCAACGGTAGCCGGCAGGGAACCCTCTTCTCGACTTCGCGGAAGTAGTAAGTTTCATGGAACGACAGCAAATCTATGCTGACGGAAGCCACGTTTTGGGCCAGTGATTCGAGACTTGCTGGTGGAGGCCAGCAGCACTGGCGTCTGGGCGGTCATCGGGCGCCCGGAGTCGTCGGCGCGTCCAAATGCGGCGGAGTGCACCTGGACACCGTCCCGGACGACGGCGATCGCGGCGCCCGGCGATCAGTTGGCGGTCGCGCAATCTCTTCTTCTCCCGGTTTGGGTGCCCCGCCGGTGAAGATCGTGAACATATCAGAAATAGCTACGAATGTTCACTATCTTCACCATTTGTTTCTCATGCCTGTTATGGTGAATATATGGAACATCCGGCTGAAACTCCGTTCTTCCGTGCCATGGATTCGAAATCCTTTGGCGCTTCGGTCCGTAGCGCCCGTCAGGAGCGGAAGCTGACGCAGAGCGGCTTGGCCGAGCTCATCAACGCGAGCCGTCACACCATCGTCCGCCTGGAACAGGGCGAGAATGTTTCTTTGGAGACGGCCATCGCGGCGGTGCGGGCCCTTGAGCGGGACATTGCCCTTATTCCGCGGTTTTCACGTTTGGACGTCAAGCAGTGAGGCGGAATGAGCGGCTGGCCGTCTGGCTGCATGGCCGGCGGATTGCCTGGCTCACGGGAACGTCGTTGCGTCCGCGGCTTGGATACCTCCCGGACCTTGTAGCTGAGTACGGTGCCGGCGCTGCCCTGCTCTCGTTGTCCTTGCCGTTGCAGTCCAAAGCCATCAACGGTCCGGCAGTGCTGAACTTCTTCGATGGACTCCTCCCGGAAGGTCAGGTTCGTGCGCACCTGGCCGACCTGCACGGCGTTGCTTCCACGGACATCAAAGCGTTGCTCGCGGCGGTGGGCGCTGACTGTGCCGGCGCCGTGCAGGTCCTTCCCGACGGCGTGGATCCCGAGGAGGGGGGAGAACTGCTGCCGATGACCGAGCAGGAAGTCGTGGCCGCCGTCGAGTCCCTCCCCACTTGGGACCTCCCTGAGGACTTCGCCATCACCACGTCCCTTGGCGGTGTCCAGTCCAAGGTCCTGTTGTCCAGCAGCTTGTCGTCAGGCGACAGTGGCTGGTATTGGCCGGCCCGGGGCGCCGCCTCCACGCACATCATCAAACCCGACCCGCTTGATTCACCGATTCCGGACTTGCTGGCGGCCGAACATTGGGCGCTTGAGCTGGCCAGGGCGGCAGGCCTTCGTGCGGCACGGACACGGATGGAGACGTTCGGCACCCGGGATGCCCTGGTAGTGGAACGCTATGACCGAACCGAGGACCACAAGCGGATTCATCAGGAAGACTTCACGCAGGTTCTGGGGATTGCGTCTGCGGCAAAGTACGATCAGTCAACCGCGGCACCGTCACGCCTCGCGCAAGTGGCTGCGGTCGCGTCGCCGCACAGCCGAAATGCTGCGGCTTTCAAGAGTGAGTTGTTGAAGGCTGTGGCTTTCAATGTCCTTATCGGCAACGGCGACGCCCATTCCAAGAACTACTCGGTGCTTATCCGGGAAACGGGCGAGGTGCAGTTAGCGCCCCTGTATGACGTCGCGCCAACGCTGCTGCTCTATGCGCGCAGCTCCAATGCAGGGCATTCAGTGGCCGGTCAGGCCCGGCTGAACTACATCACCCTGGACCATCTTGTGAGGGAGGCTGGCAGTTGGGGGATGGACGTCGAGGAAGCCCGCTCCGGCGTGACGGGCATCCTCGTTGCGGCGGCGGAGGCTCATACGTCCGTTCCCCAGCGCCTCGCGCACCTGCCCGCCCTCGTGGCTGCTCGTGCAGAAGATCTCATTGCCGGAAGCACGGCGCGCAGGCAGCTGTAACCGGACCAGGTGCCGCCGACGGTCGCCTCAGGTGTACATGAGGGAGCCCGGCGTGGTGAGCTTTTCGCCGGTTTCCAGCCAGGTTTTGAGGCCGGAGAGGATCATCGGCCAGCCGCCGTAGAGCTGTTCGTTGGCGCCTTCGCGGAGCTGGTCGTGGGTGACGGTGAGGTGGCAGGAATCGCCCACCGGTTCGATTTCCCAGGTGATGCGTGAGGTGCCTTCGGCCTTCACGTCCTCGCCCCAGAGCGCGCGCATGGTCTGGACGAGTTTGCGGGGCGGGTCGACTTCGAGGATCGCGCCGTCGGCCAGGAGCTGGTCGCCGGCTTTGGGGTTGCCCATTTCGAAGCGGCTGCCCGTGGTCCAGTCCGATTTGATGCTGTTGCCGAACTGGTACTTGCTGCGGATCTCGCTGTCCGTAATGGCTTCCCAGAGCCGCTCCGGAGTGGTCTTGATATAGATTTCGAAGATCTTTTCCATGGGACTTTCCAATCTGGTTTTGAGGTCGCTGAGGGCAGCGGCCCATGGTTGTGCATATTTGCTGACCCAGCGGTCGTGGACCCGGCGGATGGGCACCGGATTGAGGAAATGGAGTTTCTCGCGGCCCCGACGGCGGGTGACCACCAGGCCGGCTTCCTCCAGCAGCTTGAGGTGCTTCATGACCCCATAGCGGGTCATCTCGAAGTGCGCCTCGAGCGCGTGAAGGGTCTGCCCGTCTTCCCGGAAGAGCTCATCGAGCAGGTCCCGGCGGGTGGGGTCGGCGAGGGCCTTGAATACGGCGTCCACGGCTCAAGAATAGGTGACCATTTAGTCACATGTCAACGGGTTTTAGAAGTCGTTTCCCATAAGCACATGACTCGGGAAATGCGTGTCAGTGGGCGGGCGCAGGTGGGACGATGAATCCGTGGACCAATTCTTTGACTTCCTTCGCCACTACTGGTGGCTCGTCTTCCCTCTCGGCGGAATGGCCGGAGGGTGGGCAAGGCAGTGCTCCAAGGCCAGCGAACGCCGGCACCGTCGCCGTCTGGAGCTGTACAAGCTCAAGAACCAGGCGGTCCAGGCGGAACAAGCCAGCCAGGCCCAGGTCGCCGCCCTGGTGGCAGCGCATGATGCCGTGAACCGGCGGTGGCTGGACTACGAGCTCGACGTGGGGAAACTTATCGATTTCCCGGTCATGACGGATGTGCGCGAACCCCTGACGGTCGCCTTCCTCCGGGCCAAGCGGGAGGCCGACGGTTTGCGGCCGGCCAAGCCGGAGGAGATTACGACGGCCGCCCGGCTGACGGAATACCGGGCGGCCGTGCACAGCTTCCGAGCTGGCGTTCGACGTCGCCGAGCGGGAAGCCAAGCGGACCAAGGACAGCAACTTCACGGGGCCCGAACGCCAGCGGCTGGCAACGGCCAGGAAGCTGCTCAACATCGCCTCCGACAACGCGGCGACACCTGCCGAACGGCAGACCGCATACAAGCGCGCCCGGCGGGAACTGGACGGTCTCATCGTCCTGCCCGAGGCCACGGTAGCGGCGGTGGAAGTAAAGATTGCCGGCGAACTGAACGCACCACACGCCCCGGAATAGGGGAGAGTACGACGGCGGTACCAGGGTTGGGTGCGGGCGCCATCCGACTGACCTGCGCCCAGGTAGTAACTAACCATTGACTACGGGTTCCAGCGGTCTAACATGAGGCGCATCAGGACATTTCAAGGAGGAGATGTGTGATGTCACGCGCCGAAGTAGAGCAGCTTGACGACCGCGGAATGGCGGCCTGGGACCAGCACGATACGGCGGCGTTCGCCGACCTGCTGGCCGATGATTTCACTTTTACGGACGTGATGGCCCCCGAGCCGTTCCGCACGCGGGAGCAGGTCCGGGCCTACATGGACACCTGGTTCATGGCGTTTCCGGATATGCGCATCCGGGCCACCCGGCGGGTGGTCAGTGATGACGAGGTGGCGGCGGAAGTGGAGTTCACCGGCACGAACACCGGGCCGGTGCGGATGGGGGACCAGGAAATTCCGGCCACTGGCAAATCCGTAGTGGGAACAGGAACCTATTTCGCCTCAGTCACCGACGGAAAGATCACCTCGTTCCGCGCCCACCCGGATGTTGCCGCACTGATGGGGCAGCTTGGGCTGATGCCCGGGATGTGACCGGGGCACGAGGCTGGCCAGCGCCGGCGCCCAGGGGGTGGTGAAGCTTTCGTCGGTTGCCGGCGAGCTCGACTCGCCGCGCGCCCCCGACTAGGTCCGTGACCCAAGGCAACGATGCACCAGACTTAGGGCGTGACGAACAAACCCCGTCCCGGCCTCGCGATCGCTGCGCTCAGCCTCGGCACCTCCCTGAACCCGCTGAACTCGTCCATGATCGCCGTCGCGCTGGTGGTCCTGCGGGAGGATTTCGCGCTCGACGTCGCCACCGTCACCTGGGTGATCACCTCGTTCTACCTCGCGTCCGCGGCCGGACAGCCGCTCATGGGCAGGCTCGCGGACCGCTTCGGGCCGCGCCGCCTGTTCACGTTCGGCATGGCGCTGGTGGCGGTGACGTGCGCGCTGGCTCCGTTCGCGCCCAACTTCGCGCTGGTCTGCGTGGCCCGCGCGCTCATGGCGGTTGGGACGGCGACGGCGTACCCGTCCGCCGTCGTGATGGTCACCGAACTGAGCCGCCTGGCGAAGCTGCCCTCCACCCGCCCGCTGGGCCGGATCCAGATGGCGAACACGTCGGCGGCCGCGGTGGGACCCGTCGTCGGCGGATTGCTGGTGAGCCTGCTGGGCTGGCAGGCGCTGTTCGCCGTCAACGTGCCGCTCGCGCTGCTGGCGCTGATTGTGGTGCACCGGGCGGCGCCGGCCGATGCCGGCCGCGAAACCGGGAAGCTCTCAACCCTGATCCGTGACTCCGACATCCCCGGCATCCTGGCCTTCGTCGCCTCGCTGATGCTCGCGATGATGGCGCTGCTGAACGTGATGCCGGGATACCGCTGGTGGCTCCTCGGCGCCGCAACCGTCATTGCCGCGCTGTTCGCGTGGCGGGAGCTGCGCTTCCGCCCGCCGTTCCTCGACTTGCGGCTGCTGGGCCGGAACCGGCCGCTGCTGCTGGTGTATCTCGTGTTCGTCGTCTTCAGCGGCGTCTACTACTTTGCGTTCTTCGGCCTGCCGCAGCTGCTGCAGGAGGCAGGACATTACGACGCCGGACTGGTGGGCTTGCTGATGCTGCCCCTGGCGGCGATGTCCGTGCTGGTCACCCCGGTGACGGTACGGCTGATTGAGCGGTTCGGCGTGCGTTCGGTGTTGATCGCCGGTGCGCTGATCCTGCTGGTTGCCTCGGGCGGACTGGGGGCGTTGACGGTGTCCCTGTGGCCGCCCTTGGTGTTTGTGCTGACCGCATTGATGGGTGTGCCTTACGGAGTGGTGAGCACGGCGTCGAACCAGGGCCTGTACGTGTCCGCCCGGCGGGAGGAGAGGGGAGTGGCAGCCGGCATTTTCCAGACCTGCCGCTACCTCGGGGCCATCACAGCGACGGTGCTGATCGGTGTGCTGTACGGGCCCGGAGTGAACCAGGCGAACTGGGGGCTGATGGTTCTGGTGATGCTGGGGCTGGGCGCCGTGGTGCTGGGGTTGGCGGTGGCGTGGCAGCGGAAGGGCGCTTAGCTGCAGCTTCGAAAAGCTGCCGCCCGGCCGCGAATTCCAAGCTAGGGAGCCTAGCCCTTAACCTCGTACGCCTTGGGCAGCTTCAGGCCGCGTTCCTCCATGAGTGTGCGCAGGCGGGTGGGGTGGTCAGTAATGATGCCGTCCACGCCCAGGTCCATCAGGCGTTCCATGTCGGCGGTGGTGTTCACCGTCCACGGGATGACGGGCAGGCCCAGTTCGTGGGCTTCGGCGATCATCTCAGGGGTGACGGAGCGGAACGTGGGGGAGACGACGTCGTACCCCTGCGCGGCTGCCGCCTGGGGCAGGGAACCGTTGTAGTCGTCGATGTCGATGCCGCCCAGGTTGGGGCTGGCGCCGGGCTGGCCTACGCCCATCCAGGCGTCGCCGCTGGAGAGCGCCACGAGCGGGAGGCCGGGCGCGATCTCCCGGGTGAGGTTCAGCGAGGACCAGTCGAAGGACTGCAGCGTGGTCCGATCTGCCATTCCGGAGGCCTGGATCCCGGCCACCACGGCGCGGGTGAGGGACTCCATGCCGGCGCCGCCGATCTCGCTGCTCTCCACCTTGGTCTCCACGTTGAAGCGGACCTTGGCGGCGTTGGTGTCGCGGACCAGCTGGTAGACGTCCTTGAGCTCGGCGATCCGGTTGCCCTCGATGACGTCCTGCTCCGGGTAGCCGGGCAGCTGCACGAAGCCGCAGTTGAGCGTCTTGACCTGTGCGAGTGACAGCTCGGCCACCCGGTCGCCAACGTACGGGAACTCGGGATCGCCGGCGGTGGCGGGGGCGGTGTCCGCGCACTTGTTGGCCTGGATGGTGTCGTCGTGCCACACGATGACCTTGCCGTCCTCGGTCAGGTGGGTGTCCAGCTCCAGGGTGGTCACGCCCAGCGCCAGGGTGTTCGCGAACGCGGCCAGGGACTCCTCGGTCCACTCGCCGCGGCCGCCGCGGTGGCTCTGCAGGTCGAAGGAGCCGTTGCGCTCGTTCGCCTTGATCGCGGACGTGGCGGTTCCGGCAGCGTTCGACGACGGCGTGCCGGCTCCGTTCTCCGGGGCGGCGACGGCGGGGCTCGCCACGGCGGCGATCAGGGCGGCGGCTGCCGCTGCGGTCAGGACTGGGCGCATGGGTGGTTTCCTCCTGGGGTGACGGGGACCGGCAGATGGCCGGTGACCCATCCACGCTAGGGAGGGCAGGTGGCGCGCGTGGGGTCCTGAGTTGGAGGGGAGGTTAACGCGGAGCGGAGGTTACACGGGGTTGTTCGGCCGGCTGTCCGCCGCAATAGACTCGGAGCATGCCAATCTCGCGCCTTGATCTAGGTATTTACACTCAGCCGTCCGCCCTCGAGCAGCTCGGGGCCGATCTGTGAGCGGCGGTCTCGTCGCCCTGCTCGACGACGTCGCAGCCCTGGCCCGCATAGCCGCCGCCTCGGTGGACGACGTCGCGGCCGGTGCCGCCAAGGCGGGGGTCAAGGCCGCCGGCGTCGTCATCGACGACGCCGCCGTCACCCCGCAGTACGTGTCCGGGGCGGACCCGTCCCGCGAACTGCCGATGATCAAGAAGATCTTCTGGGGCTCGCTCCGCAACAAGCTGCTGATCATCCTGCCGGCACTGCTGCTCATCAGCGCTTTCGTCCCTTGGGCCATCCCGTTCATCCTCATGGCGGGCGGCACCTATCTCTGCTACGAGGGCGCCGAGAAGGTCTGGCACAAGCTCCGCGGACACCACACCGCGGAGGAAGATGCGCCGGCGGTTGAACGCGGCCCGGAGGCCGAGGCCAAAGTCATCAAGGGCGCCATCACCACCGACTTCATCCTCTCCTGCGAGATCATGGTCATCTCCATGAACGAGGTGGCCCAGGATTCCCTGTTGTCCAGGGCGATCATCCTGGTGGTCGTGGCCCTGGTGATCACGGTGGCCGTCTACGGTGCCGTCGCACTCATCGTCAAGATGGACGACATCGGGATGCACCTGGCCGCTAAAGATTCCCCCGGCTCCCAGCGCATCGGCGAGCTGCTCGTCAAGGGGATGCCCGCCGTGCTGGCCGCGATCACCTTTATCGGGACAATCGCCATGCTTTGGGTGGGTGGCCACATCATGCTGCAGGGAGCACACGACCTCGGCTGGCACGCACCCTATGACCTGGTCCATGTCCTCGAGCACCCCTTCGCCGGGATCGCTGTTGTGGGCGGCTTCCTGGCCTGGCTCGTCAATACCTTGTGCTCGGCCGTCATCGGACTCGCTTGGGGCCTCGTCGTGATGGCGATCGTGCATCCGCTGCTCAACGCGCTGCCGTTCGGCAAAAAGAAGGGCGGGCACGAGGAGGGCGACATCCGCGCCGAACTTGCCGGCTATCGGCCGACGAAACGTGACGAGGATCCGGCCTCCTAGCCAATCGGCGGCGCGGCGCCCGGTCCGTCGAACAACGCGCTGGTGCTGCTCTGGGGTACCACCACGTGGACGGCGTTGCGCTGGACGGTGAAGTCGGTGGGCGTGGTTGTCGCGATCTCGCCGTCGAGGTTCACCGGCAGCGGCCGCTCGGTGACCAGCCGGACACGTCGGCTGGTCAGGTGGTACACACGGTCGTGTTTGATGAAGCTTCCGTCCTTGAGCAACCGCGCGATACTCACATGCTCCCGGAGTGGCCCCGCCAGGATCGCGTAGATGTCGAGGGTGTGATCGTCGATCCCTGCCGTCGGCGAGACCGTGTTGCCGCCGCCGTAATGCCGGCCGTTGCCGACGGCCACCTGAAGCAGGCTGTCGAGTTCCATCGGCTCGTGGTCCCCGTCGGGGAACTCGAGACGGGCCCGGAACGCCTTGTGCCGGGCATAAGCCGTTAGCGTGGCGATGCTGTAGGCCAATGGCCCGATGTACCGCTTCAGGCGGGGGCTGAGAGCTTCGGTGACAGCCACTGACAGGCCCACGGACGCGACGTTGAGGAAGGGCTCACCGTTGGCCCGGCCGAGGTCGATGTCCACTACTTTCCCGTCTGCGACGGTGGCGCAGGCCTCGGCAAGGTTGTTAGGTATCTCCAGCGTACGGGCGAAGTCGTTGGCGGTGCCCAGCGGAAGAACGCCGAGCGCAACCTTGGTGCCGGCAACCCGACCGGCGGCGTAGGACACAGTCCCGTCGCCGCCACCAACTACGACCAGGTCGTGCCCGTCCGCAAGCACCCGGTCAAACGTTCCGGCCAGGTCTGCCCCGGACAGCACGCGGTGCACCGAGGAAATGGGCACGCCTGCCTTGCGCATCGTGTCCACGGCAAGCTCGGGTGCCGCCCCTCGGCGTGATCCGGCGTTGATAACAACGGCGGCAGAGCGTGCGTCCCGGGCAGCCTTCATGTGGACATGTTAGGCGGTAGACCTGTGAATTGCTGCCAGCCCGCCACCGCCGCCTTCGCCGCCTGCGAGGCCTCCATCCACTCGCTCAGCCACGGGGCCCGGACGCTCGATGTGATGCGGCAGTCTTGTCCGGTCCTTCGGTGCAGCGGGAAGAGCACGGCGTCCCCGGTTGATCAGCTCTCCCGCTCCGGGCGCTGGCTCCGCCGCGTGCGGGCCGCGCCGGAGTGGTTCAGCGCTGCAGGCCGGCCCTGATCTGGATGAGGGTGAGCTCCAACAGAGGCGTAGGGACGTTGAAGCTGCGGGCTCTGCCGGCAAGGTCGCCGAGGATGTGCTCGGCTTCCGATGGGAGCCCTGCGCTGAGGTCCCGGTACAGGGAGGAAGTGAACGCCGATCCCGGTTCAGTCAGGATACCGACTGCCTGTGCATGACCCGCGTCGGAAACGGGATGTCCTGCCGCCGCCGCCACCGCTTCGGTTTCACTAATGGCCTCCAGGATCCTGGACCGCCCGCCGGCGTCGATGATCCGTCCAACCGGCGCCCGGAACAGGCAGTTGACGATCCCCGCGGCCGCGATGAATACCCATTTCTCCCACAGGGCGCCGGCTACGTCGTCCACTACCGAGAAGTCGACGCCGGGCACGTCCAGAGCTTCGGAAACATCCGTAGGGACAGGGTTTCCGCTCAGCCCGCCCACCGTGAGGGACGTGAGGGGCATCTGCTGGCGGACCACATCGCCGTCGAGAGTGGCGACGATCCGGGCCAGGCCGCCGAGCACCTTGCCCGGGTACAACTGCTCAAGCCGGTCCACATGGGCCATGCCGTTGAGGATGGGAATGATGCTCGTTCCGGGCCCGACGAAGGCGCCAATCTCGCCGACTACGCCCTCGAACGCGGTGGCTTTGACCGTGACGAGGATCAGATCGAAGGCCTCTGACCCGTCCGGAGCGGTGATGGTTTTTACCGGGTGCGTCCGGTCAGCGGTGGGGGAAATGAAGCGTAACCCGTCGCGGCGAAGGACCTCCTGCTTGCGCGGACGCACCAAATAGGTGACATCCCGTCCCGCTTCCTGCAGGAGCGTACCGAACGCCCCGCCTGTGGCTCCGGCTCCGACGACGAGTATCCGCATGGGTGCATACCTTTCGGGTGGTTTTCGAAATTGTTTACCGCGGACAGGACCCAGGAAACAGCTGATGAGGCTTTGAATCCGATGTACCAAGGCTAGGTTGTTTCAGCAGGACCCTTACACCCGTGGCGAACTGGGTTCGCCACGGTTCCGGGAAGGTTGCGCCGGCGCCCCGTCAGGCGGCCTGCTGAAGCTGGCTAGCCGTTGCCCGCGCCGTCTCCGGTGTCCTCCCACATGACATCCAGATTGTGGAAGATCACGGGTCCGTCGCACAGTTCCGCCATTTTGGCAGCGAACTCCGACGTTTCCGGCCGGCCGGAGTTCTCCATTGCCGAGTCAAAGGACTCAAACTCGACGATGGTGAAATAGGTCCCTGGGTGGTCCCTGTCCGCTGTGGCAACAATGCGGCGCAACGTGGCCGGAGTGCTCCCCTCGGTTCTTGAGGGACGGCCCAGTTCTTCGATCTCCTTGATGCGGGAGGTCTTGAATTCGATGATCTGCACAAACCCGGCCATGACGGCTCCTTGACGGCGGTGGACGTTGATGCGGATCAGACTAGTCCCCGCATCGGATGGCGAACAGCCGCCTTGCGTAAACGTGAGCCTTCCCACCTTATTTTGAGTAGCTCAGAATAAGCCGTAAAGTTACATACAGGCCACCGTAGCCCTTGAGTACCGCACCGGTGAACATACCCGGGCCAGCGGGGCAAGCGACATAACGCGCAACCGCCCTCCTGCTTGAGCGGCACAAGAACCTGTATGGCACTCATCCCGAAACCCCACGGAGAACCCATGACTTTGCTGACCGAACGCCCCGCAACCTCCTCATCCACCACCGAAACCACTCTCAACAACGCTACCCGGATCACTGTCGCTGACACCGCAGTGCGCGGCGGCAGCTACGTGACTCTCCCCGCCGGCAGCGTCCCCGCCGGCGTCGAGGGCAGCTATGTCACCGTCGCTGGCGCCCGAAACCTGGGCCCCGTCACCCGTGGCAGCTATGTCACAGTAGACGGCACTCCCGTTGTTGCTGCCAGCGTCATCGAGGGCAGCTACGTAACGCTTCCAACGGCGGCCTAGGCTCCAGCGCCCTGCGGGGGATAGCAGCACCGCCGGGCATAAAAAGGAGGCCGACGGCGACACTGGGTGTCGTCGTCGGTCTCCTTCTTCGTGCCATCCGGGCAGCTACCCCGCCACCGCGGCCTTCGCCGCCTGCGAGGCCGCCATCCACTCACTCAGCCACGGGGCCCGGACGCTCGAGGTGATCCGGCAGTCGGCTACGAAGGTTCCCCTGGCGCCGGCGTCGATCCAGTCCGTGAGTGCGGCCAGGTCCGCCAGCGAGCGGATGATCGCCGAGTCGGCACCGAGCGCGCGGGCGATGCCGCTGAAGTCCACCTCGGGGATCAGCATGGGCTTTTCGGTCAGGCCCTGGGAGCCGTACTGGTGGATTTCGGCTCCGTAGGCGGCATCGTTGTAGATCACGACGACGGCGCTGTGTGCCGCGCCAATCAGCGATTCGAGGTCGGACAGTCCCATCAGGAAACCGCCGTCGCCCGAGGCCAGCACCAGGGTGCGGCCGTCCTCCACGGCGCGGGCAGCCCCGACGGCGCTCGCGAGTCCCAGCCCGATGGACTGGAACGCGGTCCCCACCATCACCAGGTCCTGGGGCCGCGGGATCCGCCAGTACATGGGTGCCCAGCCGAGGAAGTGCCCGCCGTCCTGGACCACCGTGCGGCGCTCCGGCAGCCCGGCGTCCAATGCTGTGGCCAGGGCGCGCGGGTCCAGCCGGCCGTCCGCGGTCTGGGCCGGTCCTTCGGCCACGCGTTTGCGGGCTTCCGCGCGCCAGGCTTCACTCGAAGTTCCGCCATCCAGCATCCGCAGGATGTGTTCGGCAGCGGACTTCACGTCTGCGCTGACGAATGTATCCACGCGGGGGTTGGTCGGCTGCAGGGCGGTGTCGATCTGTATGACTGTGGTGTCCGGGCCGAGCAGGTGCCCGAACCGCAGGGTGAAGGGGCTGAGGCGCGCGCCGGCGGATATTCTGGTGGGCGCAGGCAACGCCTACGTAACTGAGGCCAAACGCCAGCTGTTCGGGCGCGTCGGCATTGATCTCCTTGCGGGCCCCTCCGAAGTCGCCGTGATCGCTGACGAAACGGCGGATGCGGAGCTTGTGGCTGCGGACCTTCTCGGCCAAGCCGAACACGGACCGCAATCACCGGCATCCCTGGTGACCACATCCCAGGAGTTCGGCGAGGAGGTCATGCGGCATATCAGCAAGCAGCTGCGGACGCTGGACACCCGGGACATCGCCGGCCCGGCGTGGCGGGACTACGGCACCGTTTACGTCGCCGAGGACCGCGCGACGGCGGTGCAGATCATGGACCTGCTGGCGCCGGAACACCTCGAGATTCAAACGTCCGACGATTCCTACTACCATGCGAACCTGCAAAACTACGGCTCCATCTTCCTGGGTCCGTGGTCCACGGTTGCCTACTCAGACAAGGGCACCTCAGGCACCAACCATGTCCTGCCCACTGGTGGCGGCGCCCGGTCCTCGGCAGGGCTCTCGGTATCCCGCTTCCTGAAACCGCTGACGTTTCAGCGAGTCGAAAAAGACGCCACTCCGCGCCTGGCTAACTACGTGGCAACGATCTCCGGATTCGAAGGCATGGAGGCTCACAAGGCCACTGCTACCCTGCGGCTCGACCGCTTCAACCGATAAAAACCATCACTAACGAAGGCACTTCACGATGAACAAAAATATGCTCCGCAAGCGGTTTGCTGCATTGGTGCCTATGGGCGTAGCTGTCGCCCTGGCCATGACCGCTTGCGGCTCAGGAAGCGGCGGCGGGTCCAGCACTGGCGGGGCCGAACAGAAGACCATTACCATCGCCACCTCCAACGACGCCCCCTTCTCCTACACCGACCAGGCAACCGGTGAACTCAAAGGCATCGACGGGGAAATGATCAACGCCATCGCCGCGGCGAAGGGATGGAAGGTCAAAGTCTTCACCTCGGAGTTCGCCACGCTGATTGCGGCGCTGAAGGCGAAGAAGGCCGACGTCATCGTGGATGCTATGTACATCACCGATGATCGCAAGAAGGAGATCAACTTCACCGAGCCCTGGTATACCGAGGGTGAGGCCATGGTGGTTCCCGCGGATTCCACTTTGGCCTCGCGCGACGACGTCAAGGGCAAGGTGCTCGGCGCTCAGACCGGCACGGTATTCAAGGACCTCGTGGACAGCCTCGGCGGAAGCCAGGTCAAGCTCTTCGACTCGCAGGCGGCCCTGCTCGCAGCAGTGGAAAACAAACAGGTCGACGCCGTGTTCACGGACAGCGCCGTCATCGGTTACAGCCTCGTCCAGAAACCGAATCCCAAGCTCAAGCTCGTCGACCCCTATAAGCCGTTCTACCCGGGCATCATCGGAGCCGGAGTGCGCAAGGACGATACGCAGCTGCTGCAGGACCTGAACTCGGGACTGACTGAGCTCAAGAATTCGCCTAAGTACCTTGAGATCCTCAAGAAGTACGGCCTCGGTGAAGCCAACATGGTCAAGTAGATTTCAACTCACGCAGGGCCGGCGGGCATTCGCTAATGCCGCGGCTCCGCCGGCCCTGCCCGACCCTTGACTTAGGGATTCCTTCATGGACTTCATCACCAACACGCTCGCCGTGTTCCCTGCCCTCCTTGTTGCCGTGCCCGTTGTCGTCCAGCTTGCCCTGGGCGCCATGGCGCTGGCGCTAGTCCTCGGCCTCCTGATTGCCTTGGCGCGGATCTCCAGCATCAAAATCCTCCGCGGAATAGCCACCTTCTACCTCGAAGTGATCCGTGGAACCCCGCTGCTGGTGCAGTTGGTCTACATCTTCTTCGTGCTTCCCAGCATCGGGGTGTCCATCGAACCGGTTCCGGCCGGCATCCTGGGCCTGGGCCTGAACTACGCCGCCTATCTCTCAGAAGTTTTCCGCTCCGCCATCCTGTCCGTGGAACACGGCCAAACCGAGGCCGCCCTCTCGCTCGGATACACACCCACCAAAACCCTTTGGAAAGTGGTCATTCCGCAGTCATTCGTTGTTTCCATGGGGCCAATCGGCAACTACTTCATCGCGATGATCAAGGACACCGCGCTGACCTCGGTGATCGCCGTGACCGAGATCCTGAAGACAGCCAACATCCTCAACAGCCAGACCTTCCAGACCACGGCCATCTATACCGCCGCGGCCATTCTCTATCTGATTATCAGCCTGCCGCTTTCGCGCATCGTGGTAGTGCTTGAACGAAAGGCCCGGGCCAATGGCTGACGAGACCATCATCGAGGTCCGCGACGTCCACAAAACTTTCGTCTCGGAAACAAAGCGGACGCTATGGAGCCGACTGGCGGGCCGCCCCCACGTGGAAAAACGGGTGGAAGTGCTCAAGGGCGTGGACCTGGTGGTCCACCGCGGCGAAACCATCGCGATCCTGGGGTCCAGCGGATCCGGTAAGAGCACCCTGCTGCGCTGTATCAACAAACTGGAAACCATCGAAGCCGGGCGGATCTACGTCAACGGGCACCTGATCGGCTACGAAGAACGCGACGGCGGACTGATCGCCGAAAAAGCCTCGATTACCGCCCAAAAGCGCACCGACATCGGGTTCGTCTTTCAACACTTCAACCTGTTCCTCAACAAGACGGCCCTGGGCAACGTCATGGCACCGTTGCGGGACGTGAAAAAGCTCTCCGCCTCAGAGGCCCGCAATATAGCCGTCCCCAACCTCGAAATGGTGGGACTAGGCGACAAGATGGAGAACTACCCCAGCAAGCTCTCCGGCGGCCAAAAGCAGCGCGTTGCTATCGCCCGTGCCCTCGCCATGGAACCCAGCGTCATGCTCTTCGACGAACCCACATCGGCACTGGACCCGGAACTGGTGGGCGAAGTCCTCTCCGTCATCAAGAAAATCGCCCAGCAGGGAACCACCATGGTCATCGTCACCCACGAAATGCAGTTCGCCCGGGAAATTGCCGACCGAATTGTTGTCATGGACCAAGGAATCATCGTCGAGGAGGGCCCACCAGGCCAGATCTTCACTACCCCGCAGCACCCGAAGACCCGGGCACTGCTGAGCCGTTCCGGAATCCTGCCAGCCTAAAGGTACCGGATTCGCTCACCGCTGGTCACCGAAATCAGAGGCGGCATGAATTGGCTCGGGGACGCGATCAACGGAAGCAAAAAGGGGTAGTTGGGCCGTGGACCTGCGAATTCCAGCTAGCCCGCCACCGCCGCCTTCGCGGCCTGCGAGGCCTCCATCCATTCGCTCAGCCACGGGGCCCGGACGCTCGACGTGATCCGGCAGTCGGCCACGAAGGTTCCCTTGGCACCGGCGTCGATCCAGTCCGTGAGCGCGGCAAGGTCCG
The DNA here is from genome assembly GCF_054510755.1 of Pseudarthrobacter sp. MDT3-1. Taxonomy (NCBI): domain Bacteria; kingdom Bacillati; phylum Actinomycetota; class Actinomycetes; order Micrococcales; family Micrococcaceae; genus Pseudarthrobacter; species Pseudarthrobacter sp. MDT3-1. Next base: position 29,545 of record NZ_JBTNDX010000025.1, read on the forward strand.
CCAGTGAGCGGATGATCGCAGACTCGGCACCGAGCGCGCGGGCGATGCCGCTGAAGTCCACCTCGGGGATCAGCATGGGCTTTTGAGTCAGGCCCTGGGAGCCGTACTGATGGATTTCGGCTCCGTACGCGGCATCGTTATAAATCACGACGACGGCGCTGCTTGCCGCCCCGATCAGCGACTCGAGGTCGGACAGGCCCATCAGGAAACCGCCGTCGCCGGAGGCCAGCACCAGCGTGCGGCCGTCCTCCACGGCGCGGGCCGCCCCGACGGCGCTGGCAAGGCCCAGCCCGATGGCCTGGTAGGCGGTCCCCACCATGACCAGGTCCTGCGGCCGCGGGATGCGCCAATACATGGGTGCCCAGCCCACGAAGTGCCCGCCGTCCTGGACCACCGTGCGGCGCTCCGGCAGCACCGCATCCAGTGCCGTAGCCAGGGAGCGCGGGTCCAGCCGGCCGTCCGGGGTCTCGTCGGAGCCTGGGTGATGGGCCGGTCCTTCGGCCAGGCGCTTGCGGGCTTCCGCACGCCAGGCTTCTGCGCGGCCGGCGTTCGGCGAGGCCGTGCCATCCAGCATCCCCAGAATGCGTGCGGCTGCAGACTTCACGTCCGCGCTGACGAATGTGTCCACCCGGGGGTGCGTCGGCTGCAGGGCTGTGTCGATCTGGATGACGGTGCTGTCCGGGCCGAGCAGGTGCCCGAACCGCATGGTGAAGGGGCTCAGGCTTGCCCCGGCCACGAGGACCACATCGGCCTCGCCCATGAGCCCGGCCGCGGTGTCCGTGCCGAAACCGCCCGCGACGCCCAGGTACCCCTCGCCATTGAGGAGGTTGAGCGCCAGGGCGGTTCCGGCAGTCAGTGCGCCGAGGCGGTCGGCGAGCTCCCGGAGCTCCGGGCCGGCTCCGGCGAGATGCGCACCGTGGCCGGCGAGGATCAGCGGCCGCTTCGCCTCGGCGAGCAGGCGGGCTACCTGCCCAAAGCCGCCGTCGACGTCGTCCGTCACCTTCGGCGTGCGCGGCGCCGGAAGTTCCTCGTCCGCAGCCTCTAGTGCCGCGAGGTCGTAGGGAATGGCAAGCACGACGGCGGTCCGCTTGGTGAGCGCGTACTCCACCGCCTGCCTTGTGATCGAGCCCGCGGCTTCGCGGGTGACGGTGAAGGTCGCCGCGCCGAGGGCCACGGCGATTGCCGTCTGGTCGACGTCCTGTGGCCGGGCGCCGCTGGTGGGAGCGTCCCCGGTGACCAGCACCACGGGGATTTGCGCCTGGACCGCCTCTGCGAGGGCGGTGAGGGCATTGGTGTAGCCGGGGCCGTAGGTAGTGGTGCCCGCTGCGAGACGTCCTGATGTCCGGTAGTAGGCGTCGGCCGCGGCGATGGCGGCGCCTTCATGGCGGACGGGGGAGAAGCGGAGGCCCAGCTTTTCCGCGGCGTCCAGGAAGTAGACGTTGCCGTTGCCCATCACGCCGAAGACATCGCTGATGTAGCTGCTGAGAACCTGCGCCACGCGGCCGGAGACGGTAAGTGAAGTCATGCAGGAAGCTTGTGCGCTGGTCAGCAGATAGGCAAGAGACTCGAGTTCGATTGGGATATTTGGCAGGTGGATGCAGGCCTAAGTGAAAATATGCCCACTTGTGGCGCACGTCACCCGAGTTTAGGTGGAAGGGCGGGATTCCTGCTCCGAGAGCCGGCTGAGGAGGCCGTCGTAGCGGGGCGGCATGAGTTCCAGTACGGAAATGGCCGTGCTGGTCCGTTGGATCCCTTCGATTTCCAGGATCTGGTTGGTGATGCGGTAGAGATCGGCCGTACTGCGGGCCACCACCTTGGCCATGAGGTCCGCGTCCCCGGTGGTGGCGTGCACCTCGATGACCTCCGGAATCGCGGCGAGCCCGTCTTCCACCGCACCTGTCCGGGTCTGGCTGATGGACAGTGAGAGGAAGGCCATGAGGTCATAGCCAAGGGCGGCGGGATCCAGTCTCCGGCTGAAGGAACGGAGGGCGCCGCTGCGCTCGAGCCGTGCCAGCCGGGCGTGGACCGTGTTCCGTGCGACGCCGAGTGTCCGTGAGAGTGCCAGGGCGCTGGCTTCCGGATCCTTGTCGAGGGCCAGGATGATCCTGCCGTCGAGCGAATCCACGGTGCGGGGGTTCGGGATGGTCATATTTTCACCACAGACAGTAGAAGTTGAGCAGAAGTCCCAATGGGTTGAGCGTATCTTGCATTGTGGGCCGGGTCACAACATGATCGTTCCTCATGACCCGTGATCAGCTCCTGACCGCACCGGACACCGCGCTTCCCACCCTTCGCGGCGCGGTGTCCGGCCTCCCGCCCTACGTCCCGGGCCGGCGCAGCGCCGGCACGGACATCGCGGCCCTCGCCAGCAACGAAAGCCACTACGAGCCGCTGCCCGCTGCCGCCGCCGCGGTGGCCGCAGCGGCCGGTACCATGAACCGCTACCCGGACAGTGCCGCCGTCGAACTCCGCGAACGGCTTGCCCGCCACCTCGGCGTCACGGCCGGAGAGGTCGCGGTAGGGCCCGGCAGCGTCGGCGTCCTCCAGCAGATCATCACCGGATTGTGCGACGCGGGAGATGACGTGATCTTCGCGTGGCGCTCCTTCGAGGCCTACCCCATCCTGGTTGAGCTGGCTGGCGCCCGGCCGGTCCGCATCCCGCTGGACGAGGCTGAAGGCCACGACCTCGACGCCATGGCCGCGGCCATCACTGACCGCACGAAGGTCATCCTGCTCTGCACCCCCAACAATCCGACCGGCGTGCCGATCAGCCACGAACGCATCGAGGCCTTCCTGCAAGCCGTCCGCTCCGACATCCTCGTGGTGATCGACGAGGCCTATGTGGAATACGCCGAAGCGGGCAGCGGCCCCGATTCCCTGGCCCTCTACCGCCAGTACCCGAACGTCTGCATCCTGCGCACCTTCTCGAAGGCCTACGGGCTCGCCGGGCTGCGCGTGGGATACGCCGTGGCGGCGCCGGCCATTGCCGAGGGGCTGCGCCGGACCGCCCTTCCCTTCTCCGTGAGCGCGCTGGCCCAGAAGGCGGCCATCGCGTCGCTGGACGCCGGGGCAGAGATGGAAGCGCGCGTCGCCGCGGTCAGGCAGGAGCGCACACGGATGGCCGCCCAGCTGGAAGCCCAGGGCTGGAAACTGCAGGCGAGCCAGGGCAACTTCCTGTGGATCCGTGCGGACGAGACCCTCCGGGCGAGGCTGGTGGACGCGTTTGACCGCGCGGGCATCCTGGTCCGGGCGTACCAGGGGGACGGCGTGCGGATCACCGTTGCCGATCCCGCCTCCAACGACCGCGTACTCCGGCTCCTTGAGGCGCACGCAGCCTCAACAATCGACTGACCTGAAACCCCAATCCGTTCCACCTACAACCAGAGGACTCCCCATGGAACAACAGACAATGACGTCTGGCCGCGCACTGGGCGCCGCACTCAAACCCCGCCAGCTCACCATGATGGGGCTCGGAAGCGCCATCGGCGCGGGCCTGTTCATCGGCTCCGGCGCCGGCATCCAGGCTGCCGGCCCGGCCGTGCTGATCTCCTACCTCGTGGCCGGCACCCTCATCATCCTCGTGATGTGGGCACTCGGCGAGATGGCCGCCGCCAACCCGGACAGCGGCGCCTTCTCCGTCTACACCGCCAAGGCTTACGGGCCGGTGGCCGGCGCCACGGTGGGCTGGCTCTGGTGGCTGCAGCTCGTGGTGGTCATCGCGGCCGAAGCGCTCGGTGCGGCAGGCCTGCTGGCCACCATCTTCCCGGCCCTGCCGGTGTGGCTGATGGCCTTCGTGTTCATCGTGGTGCTCACCGCTGTGAACCTCACCAGCGTGAAGAACTTCGGCGAGTTCGAGTTCTGGTTCGCCCTGCTCAAGGTGGCAGCCATCGTCGGGTTCCTCCTGGTGGGCGCTGCCCTGCTCTTCGGCTGGCTGCCGGGCGTGCAGTCGCCGGGCCTCTCCAACTTCACCGGTGCCGGCTTCGCGCCCGACGGTTTCGCCGGTATTGCCACGGCGCTCTTCGTGGTGGCATTCGCCTTCGGCGGCACCGAGATCGTGTCCGTGGCGGCAGCTGAGACCGCGGAGCCGGCCCGCAGCGTGAAGAAGGCTGTCCGGACGGTGCTGTGGCGCATCCTGGTCTTTTACATCGGTGCCATCTTCGTTATCGCGGCGGTTGTTCCCGTGGGATCGGCAGGGCTGAAGAGCCCGTTCGCTGCAGTGCTGGAGGCCGCCGGTATGCCCGGCGCAGCCACAGCCATCACGCTGGTAGCCGTCGCAGCACTGCTCTCCGCCCTCAACGCCAATCTCTACGGTGCCTCCCGGATGGCATTCTCGCTCGCCGAGCGGGGTGAGGCTCCGCGCCTGCTTGCTTCCGTGTCCAAGGCCCGGGTCCCGGTTGTCGCAGTCCTGGCCAGCGTCGCCTTCGGCGTTGTCACGGTTGTGCTGGAGTTGGCCTTCCCCGAGAAGGTCCTTCCCGTCCTGCTCAACATCGTGGGCTCGACGTGCCTGCTGGTGTGGACGTCTGCGCTGCTCGCCCAGCTCGCGCTGCGGCTCCGCGCCGACCGCGAGGGAACGGAGCTTCCCCTGCGGATGCCCGGCTTCCCGTGGCTCACGTGCTTTGGGCTGCTCATCCTCGCAGCGATCTTCACGGTGGGCTTCATCGGCGAGGACTCCCGTCCCCAGCTCCTGAGCACGTTCGCGCTCGTGGCGCTTCTGGCGGTGGCAAACTGGCTCCACCACCGGAGCGGGAAGGTTGTGGCCGTTCTCGAAGCTTCGGACAGTGCCAAACAGTCGGTCTTCATCGACTGATCAGGAGCGTTGAACTACTTGGTGTGAAGGACGCGTGCGGCTTTGGCCGCGCGCGTCCTTCGACATTTCAAATGCGCCGATATAAGTGCTGCAGCTCTGTCGCCGCTGATCAATCGACAAGGAATGCCAACTTTCGCCTGAACCGCTCCTGACCGTCGAGGACATCGATGAAGCCGCTAGGAAGACCGTCCTACCAAGCGGCAGGCAGCAGAGCAGTTGGCACCCTGGGTAGCGGACGAGTCGCAGTAGGCCCTGGCTTTTGCGCGGCAGGGACGGGTGGGTGCTGACGCCACTGCCATTGTCAAAGGATGTGACAAAACCCCCACCATGTGACCGGGTGCCTTGCCGTTCGGTACGCTTGCTTACCAACCCCGATTGAAAAGAAACAAAACCTATCTGCCCTCGCTCAGCAGTGGCCCAAGCTTGGCCATCAGATACCCCAAAACGGGCCCTTACTCGATGAAGTCTTCTGCTCGCACAACCCCGAAGGCAGGGGCCCCGGCCTCGAGCAACGATTCGCCAGCCGCGCAGGCCGCTTCCGCTGATCGCCCCGTCAAGGACGATCACAGCAAATCCCGTCATCACCACCTGGTCCACCGAAGAGTGCATGGGTGATACAACTATGTGCGGTTGGCGAAGGGAATTTTCCCGTACTTGTCTTTGAAGGCCAGGATCAGGGCCTCCTCAAGCTTCTTCTCCGTCCCACTTGGCGTGACCTTCCAGGCCACCAGCAGATGTCTGGCGTCGGCCAACTGCCATATGTATTCGCCTCCGCTATGAAGATGCTTCCGCCCTTGGCCAGCGATCGAGTATTCGTTGATCCGATCCCACAAACCTCCGCCATTGACACGCTGGCTTGCCTTGCCGAAGTACATCACGGCGGCCCCTGGCACCCAATTAGCTTCAAGCTCACTGACAGGCGCATTTGCCTTTCGAGCCTTGTGCGTTCCGCCGAAACCTTTAATAAGAAATTGTGGGGCAGCTGTGCTGATACGGAGGACCACGTACACGCCCGGAGACCTTGGTGCTCCGCCGTCACCTTGGGCATACTGCGGTCGAAGATCCTGGAAGGTGCAAAATCCTTTGAAACCTCGGTCAATAAGTTCAGGGATATTGAAGCGCTTTAGGGTGGCCAAGTCAGCTCCCGTCAGGCCATCTTCTGCTGCGTTTATGGGCAGGTCCAGTCTTTCTCACGCCACCACTCAGCTCCATGGGTCGCACTTGCACGCTGGGCTTTCAGTATTCCGAACCAGAAACGCCGACCAGAGCCCAACTCGGAGGTAAGTAGCTCCTGCCTGATCAAAGCAATCACGTAAGTGGCCGGAGGGTCACGGCCAAAACTGCTGTGCCCGTTTGGACGATTGCGTCATGGGTTATTGGGTGAGGAAGTGGGCCCTGGTAGTTGTGGGTTGTTGGATCCGGAACCAAGCGCGGGTTGAGGCAGTAGCGTGACGTTCTTTCTTGCGATTTCTTTGCCCCACTGATTCTTAACCTTCTCGGGCAACGCAACAAGTACAGCGTTCGTGTTCGTAAGGGTCGGCTCCCAACTTGCCTCCGTGCCGTGTGCCCTAATCGCGTCGTGCAAGTCTCTCGTGATGTTCTCTAAATGCCGATAGAGCCAAACGGCTTCCTGAGGCGCGAGCGCAGTTTTTCTGATGGAATAGATAGCGAAATCTGTACTCTGCAAGGCCCACATAACGCGAAACGCTGAAGCAACAAACTTCTCTTTTTCCCCTGCAGAGATACTTGACTTTCGGGCCGCCTGGCCAATAACTGTTCTAGCTTCAGCTATTTGTTCCGACGTCAGTATCTCCAGCGCTCGCGTGACAGCCGAACGCTTACCTGTTTGGTACGCGGTGATCCAACTCTGTCCAAAGGCCAGACCGGATACCACTAGCGCACCCAATGCAATTAAATCCACTTTTCCCCCATTTCAAAGTCTCGTGAACAATACCAGCAGTCCGGTGCTTCTTATCAAGCTTTTCGGATGTTCAGGGTTCCAGGCGGGCGTCCGCGGGTCCTGCCTTCCCGCCAACTGGGAAGAAGCGTGTTCAGCTGCACTTCCTTGTCGCACTCCAGTTCGTTGTGGCGGTATTTCATGCGTTGGATGTGCAGCCACATGCCCAGGATCCGCTCTTCTTCGGTGTCCGTTTTCTTGTGGCGGGGCCAGTCGTTTTCGGCGGTCATGTAGGCGGTGAGTTCTTGCAGTCGCTGGCTCCAGCGTGCTTCGTCGTTGGTTTTGCGGGTGCGTAGTTCCCAGCCGTGGACTTGTTTCAGGCCGTCGCTGTAGATGGGGGAGAGAGTGCCCTGGTCGTGGTCCTGGCGCCGCCTCGTCAGCCATGTGGCTAAGGCACGCTCCCGGACAGAGGGGGACTTGGTTGAGGGCAGTCGGCCTTCGGCTTTGTACAGGGCGATTGTGTCGTGGAGGTTTTGCAGCCCGGCGGGAGTGATGCGGGTGGCCGGTGTTGTGCGGGATGCGTTGCGGTGATCATCCCTGATCGAGGGTTGCGCGGCGGCGGCGATGGCCAGATGATAACGGACGGTGCTTTGCGCGGCTCCGGTTGTGGCGGCGATTTGGGCGGTGGTGAGTCCTTGCCGGTACATCAGGACCCACTCCGGGTAAGGTGCTGTCCGCCTCTGGTCGGGCATGCCGGTCAGCTTTCCTCGGGGATCGCGATCTGCTTTGCGCTCTCCGGTAGCGAGGCTTTGGCGGGCTCGTACCCCTCACTGTGAGCGGTGATGTGGCTGATGCTGCCGTCGGCGATCTGTATTTTTCCAATGATTTCCACCGGATCAGCCTAGTTGGCTCTCCGGGTTTCCGCCGGTTGCGCGGGGAAGTCCTCCAAAGCTTGGTGCGTTGCGGTCGGCCGGGGATAGAGTCCACCGGCCGGGCCCAGCGAAGGTCTGCCGAGGGTGTGACAATCCAGGGGGTGAAGTAGTTGTAGGGGATCTCCAGTTCCACTGCGTGCCGGAACAGGGACACCACTTCGGGGTGGAGATGGCCGCGTGGGCGGAACGGAAGCCTGGGCAGTACGTGCCCTCGTCAAGGCCCGGATGGGTTGCAGCATGACCTCCTCCGGGTCTTCCATGTCTGCACCCGACCTGCTCCAGCTTGGTCGGTAGGTGCCCATTGACCCCTTCCCCCATGAGGACAATCTTCCGAGGTTCTGCACCGCTCTGGCGGCCGTGGGATATATTCCAACGGCTCCCAAGTCAGCAGTGCAGTAGCGAAATGAGCACCGATCGGACGTCTACAGGAATTCAGCCAGACACTTGACCCTGTGAGCATTTCCTCCCGCCCTGCATGCAGGGAAGCGGAGAACTGTGTTGTTGCCCATGTCGGTCGGCGAGCGTCCCAGATGGGGGCGCCGGGTCTGAAAGAATAGACACATCATGGACGGAATGAAACGCGCGAGCGAGCTGACAGTGGTCGAGATCTGCGCTGGGGCGGGTGGCCAGAGCCTAGGGTTGCACCTTGCGGGCTTCCGGCACACACTCGCAGTCGAACTAGACCGAGACGCGGCCGAAACCCTGGCGCGTAATCTGTCGCGCCTTGCCGCCGTTGACGGGCAGCCCGAGCCGAATGTTGCTGTCGGGGACGTCGCTGACGAATCAGTGTGGGACCCCGCCGAACATGCGGGCGTGTCCCTGCTTGCGGGCGGAGTGCCGTGCCCCCCGTTCTCGATCGCAGGCAAGCAACTGGGCTCGTCCGACGAGCGAGATCTGTTCGCCTGGGCCGTCGAGGCGGCTGGTCGCATGCAGCCTGACGCCGTGCTGCTCGAGAACGTCCGCGGTCTATCCATGCCGCGTTTCGCCGGGTATCGACAGGCCGTTCTCGACCGGTTCGCTGAGCTGGGATACCGCGCCGACTGGCGGCTGCTTGAGGCCAAGGACTATGGTGTCCCACAATTGCGGCCTCGCTTTATTCTCGTGGCCCTGCGGGAAGAGTTCGCGCCCTACTTCGCATGGCCTGAGCCAACCCCGGCGGTACAAACGGTGGGCGCCGCACTCTATGACCTGATGGCAGCGAACGGCTGGCCGGGTGCGGAGGACTGGGCGAAGGGCGCCGACCGGGTTGCCCCGACCGTTGTCGGCGGCTCCAAAAAGCACGGCGGCCCCGATCTCGGCCCGACTCGGGCAAAGCGCCAATGGCGCGCCTTGGGAGTCGACGGGCTTGGGATCGCTGACGCAGCGCCTGGTCCCGACGTCCCAGCCGACTTCGTCCCCAAACTTACGAATCAGATGGTCGCCCGCATTCAGGGCTGGTCCGGTCGGGCGTACGAGTGGGACTTCGCCGAGCGCAAGGGGCGCAAGACTGCAACCTACCGGCAGATAGGAAACGCGTTCCCGCCTCCGGTAGCGCGCGCTGTCGGGGTCGCTATAGCGTCCGCACTACGAAAGGTCGGAACCCCGTCCGGGAACCACGGCGCGGGAAGCCATGACGAGGTCTACCGGGCGCTGCGTGAGCACGGCGGCTTTGTCTCGTTCGCGGGGCTGCGGAAGGCGCTCGGTGGAAGCCTCGCCGACAGCGAGATTGAGCGCAGGGTCGACTTTATTAGCCGAGACTTTGTGGTCGAGGTGCGCGTTCGCGGCGGCGTGCCCATGTTCAGGCTGGGGGAGTGGCGGGCGTTCCGGGGGCAGTCCGACCATGCTCGCCACGATGTGTTTGCGGTCGATCGGCTGCGTTCGAAGGTTAGTTAGCAGACTCGTGTACCGCTCTAAGTGAGTGGTCTTCCGAGCAAAGCGCTCCGCCTAGCGTTGCCGGCAGCGTGTCGCAGGCTGTTGTCAGCATGTCACGTCAGGTGTTTGGCACACTGATTCTGATCTAGTTCAATTTCTAGGAGTTTCTTTATGCCAGACTTCGGCATACCTCCCAAAGGGGAGGAAATCAAGGCAGTTATCGACCAGCGCCTGAAGCTGGCGATGACTGAAGTCGGCGCGAAGGTCACGATTGACTGGCGTGGTGAGCTGCGCCACCTGTATGTGATCTCCGTGCCGGTCGACATCCTTTACTTCAACCCAGATACCCACCGAGTACGCGCACAGCGGACGCTCGACCCAGAGCGCGATAGGGCTATCGAAGAGGATCCCTGGGGCCAAGTAGCTCAGAACTACCTTCACGATCTGCTTAGGCAGCGGCCCGCGAACCCGGACCAGACGGACCCCGACTACACGGCGCTGATGGACGAGCTGGACGACGTCGGGCAGAGAGAGCCCGGCATCGTTACCCCCCATGGGATCCTGGTCGACGGCAACACTCGAGCCGCCGCGCTGATCGATCTCGGCGAGCAGAACATCAGGGTCGGCGTTCTGCCGGAAGACACCTCGCGCAAAGACATCAACGCCGTTGAGTTGTCGCTCCAGCTACGGAAGGACCGCCGGCGCGACTATTCCTACATCAACCGACTCATCGCGATCGACGAGGAACTGGGGCGCGGGCGCACGGAAGCCGATGTTGCGAAGGATTTCACTATCAAGCTTGCGACGCTGCAGCGAGACCGCTGGGTCTACGCGCTCATACTCGACGCGATCGACCGCAGTAAGACCGCGGACGGGGCGGCCCTGCGTCTGATTGATTTCGAACAGCACCAGGAAAAGCTACGTGAGCTCCACCGCGACTTTTCGAAGCTGAGTATGACGGACTCTGACGCTGCCAAAACCCTGATGCAGTCGCGCCTGGCAATGGTTCTCCTGGACTACCCGAAGACCTCCTTGCGTCTCGCCGAGGCAGATTTTCACACGCGATATCTCGATAGCCGCCTCCCGGAGGACCTTAGACCGAACGTGCAGGGCTCGTATAAGGTCTCGGTTCCGGGCATTCCAGGAGCGATCCTTCCGAGCCAGAGTAGAGCTTCTGCAGCAGCCGAAGCTCTCACGAACCAACTTCTCCGCGCCAAGGCTGTGGCTTCTGACGGCAGGAGCACAAACCCCGAAGAAATCGCTAGGGCGTCTGCAGTTATGAAACAGGCCCGTAGTACCTTCGACGTCGCGGTTAAGCTTGCTGGGCAGAATGCAGAACTCGTGAAGAGGCAGACTGCGGTGCCTGAGCGGCTGACTGACGCAGCGGACTACGTTAGTCAGTGCGCGAGCGAGTTCGCTGAGGCGAAGGCAAAGCGAGCCCTGGACGACGAGGCGTTTGACGATGCACTAATCGTGCTCCGCGACAGCCTTGAAACTCTCGCCCGACAGGCAGGACGCACTTACCCCGCCCCAGGGGAAGGCGTTGCCTGGCTCCTTAAAGCCGTCCGATCAAGGTGATGGCGGCCGACGGCCCGAGCCTCACTATGGGCCTCGCAGCCGAGGTGACACGTGCTCGGCTCACGGCTCGGCCGGGGTTGGAGGGCGATCTCCGTAGGCTGGCAGTCGGCTTCCGCACCAGTACGCAGCGGTCTCCAGGCAGTGTCGAGGTTGAACTCGACGACCTCCTGACAAACCTAGAGGTGCTTAGCAGATGGCCGCACACAGCGGATGGCGACGTGAGCTGGGACGCGCAGCTACAGGCGCTCGTAGTTGACTCGCTGCATGATGCTCAGACGCTCTCCGGGCAGCTGAACGATACCAGCGCGACGGAAACGGTGGACACCGAGGCTGTACCCGGCCTCCTCGGGCCCAATTGGACAGGCGACCTCACGTCGTTCCAGCTGCGCGACATCGCCAAGCTGCTGTCTTTGCGGCATGGAGCCAACTTCTCCGTGCCCGGTGCTGGTAAGACGAGAGTCGGATTGGCCGTATTCCAGGCGCTGCGTCGTCAGGAGAGTATTGAGCGGCTACTCATTGTTGGGCCCAAGTCGAGCTACGACGCGTGGTGCAACGAGAATAGTGAGTGCTTGCAGCCGTCGCTGTCTATGGAGGTGGTCGACGGCGTCCCATCGAGCACTGTGGAAGCAATTATCGTCAACTATGAGCGCCTCCCCAACATGGTTAGCTCGCTCGGCCGCTGGCTCACGGAGCGGCCCTCGATGATCATCCTGGACGAGGCCCATCGGATGAAGCTCGGGGCGGACGGTGCGTATGGCGCAGCGTGCCTCGCTCTCGGCCCTCGCGGTCGGCGGCGGCTCATCCTAACAGGGACACCAGCCCCGAACGGTGTCAAGGACATCGAAAACCTCTTCGGATTCGTGTGGCCAGGTACTGGTCGCCAGACCGTACTCCGGGCGGTTAACGGTGGCGACCTAGCCGATGCGAGCCGCACGCTCAGGCCGCTCTTCACGCGAACGACCAAACATGAGCTCAATCTGCCGCCAGTGGAGACTAGCCTTCGAGTTGTACCGCTGCCTCCATTGCACGCCGAAATTTACGAGGCCCTCGTTGGTCGGTTCTCCACTCGTGCGACTGGACACGAGGGCGACTTCCAGGCTCTTGGTAGGATCTTGGTCTACATGCTCATGGCTGCTACCAGCCCTGCCCTCCTCGCAGTCGGAACCACCCAGTATGAGCCGCTTGCATACCAAGTGCCGCCGCTTCAGATTCCCGAGGGGTCATCGCTTTACCAGTTAATGCAGGACCTTCCCACCTACGAGATGTCGCCGAAGTACCAGGAAGTGCTTGCGATCGTTCGTGAGAATGCTGCCCAGGGTCGAAAGACGCTCGTGTGGTCAACATTCATCCGCAGCCTCAACACCCTGCAACGAATTCTGGTGCGGTTTGGCCCCGCGCTGGTCCACGGCGGTACCCCCGACCGCGAAGAGCAGATCCAACGGTTTAGGAGTGACCCGGACTGTATGGTCCTGCTGTCCAATCCTGCAACGCTCGGCGAGGGGATCAGCCTGCACCACGAGTGCCACGACGCGGTATACGTTGACCGTGACTTTGCCGCGGGCCGATTCCTACAGAGCTTAGACCGTATTCACCGTCTCGGGCTCAGTCCCGACATCACGACCCGAATCACCGTCCTCGCCTCAGAAGGCACCATCGATGAGGTGGTCGCGGCACGGCTCGCGAACAAGCTGACGTTTATGGGTGGCATCCTCGACGACCCGGCCGTTCAGCAGCTGGCCGATTTGGATGAGGAGCCTGCGGTTGGGGGAGGTCTCGACCAGGGGGACCTTCAGTCGTTGATGGGCCACTTGCGTGCGTCTACCACCTGAGCCGATCCTGCTGGCTGCTCGGCGCTGGATGGAGATTCTCCCGATGAGTGGTGGCATCCCACGTGCCCAGGCACTATTGACGACCCACAGACAGTACAGCGACGTGTCACCCACTCAGTACGCGACAGCACTCAGCTGGCTGCGTGACCTGGAGCTCCTGGAAAAGGTCGGATCCCCGATTCCGTTGGCCAACCTGGTACTCGGCGCGATCTTCGAGAACGCAGCACCCCCCTGGGTGCAGGACGCCGACGAGCTCGTTCAGTCACCGGACGAGTTGCCCTCGGACATTGTTTTGGCCGGGGAAGCGCTGGGACTAGATGCGAACGGGGTATTTGAGCAGCTTGCCACCAGTTGGGGCAAGGTCGACACCGCTGTTCGCGAGCGGGTGGGCGCTGCGGGCGAAGCAGCGCTCGTTTCTATTCTCAGAGAAAGCGCCGACGGCAGCGTCGACCATGTGTCGACGTGGTCCGATGGCTTCGGATACGACATCGCCTTCGCCCAGGGGGCCGTCTCCGCCCACCTGGAGGTAAAGAGTACAACCCGGACCGGACGATTCACTGCATACCTGTCGCGGCACGAGTACAGCGTCATGCTACGTGATCATCGATGGGTGCTCGTCGCCGTGCGGCTGACCGCCGGCCTCGAGATCGCGGGAGTGGGCTCGGTGCCCCGGGACTGGATTGCTGCGAACGTATCACGCGACGTGGGGCTCTCCGGAAGTTGGGCGTCATGCAAGCTTGAGGTGCCTGCGGAGATTATCGAGGATCATGTGGCGCAGCTTGGGGCGGACGTGGCGAACAGACTTCCACCATGGCGTCCCTTGCAGCCGCACGAGTGACGGCTCGGCGAGCCTGGTCCCCGCCGTCCGGCGCAGGATCATATGATCACGGGGAACTATTGACCACGCCTGGCTAGACAAGATTAGAAGGAGCAACGTGAAACAACCGGCATGGGATGACCCCGAGTCCAAAGCGGGGACCATGATTCGCGGGGCGCTGTGGCTCCTGCAGGTGGTTGGTGAGGGGGGTACCTTCACAAAGAACGAACTGCGAACGGCTTTTCCCGGCATCTCACAGATTGACAGACGGATCCGGGATCTCAGGGACTATGGGTGGATACTGCACTCTAGCGCCGAAGACGCATCTCTGCTTGCCGAAGATCAGCGGTTCGTGAAGGCTGGGGTGCCGGTGTGGGACCCACACGAGCGCAGGCAGGCTGCTCCCCGAAAGGCGATTTCGAGCAAGGACCGTCAAGCAGTGCTTATACGAGACGGGTACATGTGTACCCTGTGCGGCATCGCGGGCGCTGAGCCGTATCCGGACGACCCCGTCATGACAGCTGTCATCGCCGTCTCGCGGCGCTTTATCCGAACTTTTGACGGCCGAGAAACCGAAACTTTTGTGACCGAGTGCAAGCGGTGCACAGCAGGACGAGGGGCATCTTCGATTGACGAGCGTGACGTCATTTTGGCCGCCACGGAACTTAGCCCCGGAGATCGGCGGCGTTTCATTCGGTGGACGGAGCGTGGCCGACGCGGCAGCACCGAGCTCGACCGCGCATGGGCGGCGTACCTGCGGGTACCGAGTGATAGGCGAAAGGACGTGGCCGGTCAGCTTGGCCGGGACCAGTAAAGACAAACGCCCAGCTTGCGCGGATTGATCCATATGCCGAGGAGCAGCCCAGTGGGGCCGCTCCTCGGCGCTATTGGTATACCTGTGTTCCATCTTGGTGGTTTCACTGGTGGAACCCGGGAGGACTAATGCGTCGCGCACCTTACATTTCTAAGCGCTTGTTCAAACATCAGTTCTGAGGCTTCGGAAGAGGTTGATGACATGGCTGGGGTTGCGGTCGAGCATGAACGTATCGACATAAACCAATCCGTCTAGGCCGGGATGTTCTGCAATTATCTGTGCCGCCGCCCTTGTTAGTCTTTCCGACATCAAATCAGCTTCTCCTGATTCCAGTGGATGCCGCAGCACCAAAGCGATGCGTCCTTCAGCTGGTTTGTCCCACAGGGCGCAGGCGGCAAAGTTGTTCTCGAGTGTGGAGACGTTGTAGACCGCGGCCCAGTTTTTGATTGCTTGCCGATGCTTGTCCAGCTCAATGGTCAGGTTCCGGCCGTCGAGTACTGCTTTCAGGTCTTTGGCTAGACGCCAGTCAAGAAGTGCGTGGTACGCCATATTGGAATAATCGCGCAGGCAGCGGTAGCAGGAAGACGAGCACTCCCGGGAGTGCTCACCCGCCAGTTCGTCCAGGTAGGTGTCGATGTCAGCGAGGTATTCGTGAAGGATCTCGGGTCTTCCCAAGTGGCTGCTGAAGCCCGCGCCGTTCTCCAAGGTGTCGGCAAGAAAAGCGAACGTGGTTGGCTCGCCGTCCTTCAGCCCGGTATAGATTCCGGCGTTGAATTCCTGGGACTGAATGTCTAGCTTCTTCGCAGCCACTGTCCTCATCAGGAAGCTCAGTGAGTACCAAGCAGCTCGGCGGCCTTGAATAGAGTCATACGCGCCGTGTTGTTGAGGCGTTCCGGTGCTCAGATCCAGCCGTAGCCCCTGAGGCTTGATTACTGCTGACTGCGGTCCATAGAACAGGAAGTCCGTTGGTTGAATAGTTCCCAGCGCAGCAGCGATGGAAGGTTCGGACTGGTCGGTGTGCACCGCGCTCGTCCCGTCAGGAGCTATGGCTATGTAGCCGCCCCAGTAATCGTTCGGGAGGGCTTGCTTGAACTGGAAGGATTTGCCGGAGTTGTCATTGATCACATACCTCTTCCCGCGGCCCGAGTATGCGACTGAACCGGGGAGGGAAACGGGTAGCAGTTTTTGGAGATCGGCCACGGCTCGGGTTGAGGTCGACTTAGGTGACCAGGAGAAGTTGCCGTCGAAGTCTCGGGGGGTGCCTGCGCGATATCCTTTGGGTTCCCGGAGATCGATGGTACTGAAGGTTCCAGGGTCAGCTCCGCACTGCGGGCAAGAGCCTGCTGCGTATTCTGAGCCTGTTGGTTTTTCTTCCACGTATGCACACTGCCTGCATACGTCGATTAGTCGTTGGTCGCCTAATGCATTGTCTTCAGCCGTGACGGTGCGACCAGCGGGGTAGAAGGAGGCCACTCCGATGACAGGATAAATTTTCCCGTCGCGCACCAGCTCACTGCCCGGAGCGAACTGGTTAATTGCCATCGCTGCATCGCGGTCGATCACATTGTCCGGCGGCCAGGGGAAAGCGGAGCTTGGTTTTTTGAGGTAGAGGTCCCGCACCTTTGAGGGGAACCCGAACATCGGCAGGAGGCCGCTTTCGGCCAACCGCTGACTAAGGTCGGAATGGCCGGGGATGTCACTGAAGGCAACTATGGAAATATCCTCAGCCAGGGAGGCGATACTGGCACGTGCGATGTCCAAGTCATCCTGGCTTAGGTTCGTGAACGTCGCCAAACCAGTCGCCGCCTCCTCAACTGTTGACCAGTTGTCATTGAGCCATCGACTTAGCAGTGGCTTCACCCTGGCCCAGTCCGACACCAACCCGAACTGGCCATGCGTGTTGTTACCTAATCCGGAGAATCCGTCATCCAGAGAAAGGGCGTCGGTAAAGCCGATGAATGCACGCCGAAGCGTTTCACTTCTCAAAGCACGTGTATAAATTTCGGGACGGTTGAGGGCCAGGTAGGGCGGCGGTGTCGGTTCATTGGTGATGAGTTCGGGCCGTCCAAAGTAATATTCATCGTGGCTGCGGCCCCTGCACACGGTGAGTGACACCGCCATGGGCGTCAGACGTCGGCCGGCACGCCCTACGCGCTGCTGGTAGTTGAAGCGGGTAGGTGGCATGTTGGCCAAGATGACGGAATCGAGGGCGCCAATATCGACACCCGCTTCCATCGTTGTGGTGACGGAGAGTAGCTCAATCCCATCGGACTTCTTGTTCTCCGTCTGGTTGAGGAAAACATTCTGGAACCGGGCTTGTCGGGATTGGGCGGCGAGCCGATCGGTTTGGCCGGTAAGTTCAGCCGCGGTGAGACGGAACTGGCCCTGGTCGTAAGTGGCCTTATGCCCATAGTAATCAAGATCTGTCCCATGAGCAGTTGCCTCTGGGAGGTCCTTACCGCAGTACGTGCACAGACCGCACCCGTATACCAGGTGCCGCCGTCGGCAAGTCTGACATGTCCATTCACTGCTGGAGGGCTGGTAGATGGTTGCCATCTCGGCGTGGATGAGGAAGTTGGATACTGCGTCGCCCCATACCTTCCGGACCGACGTCTGAACGTCATCAATGTCCATGTCGAACTTCACCGAGACTGACTGCCAGAAGGTCTTCAGCTTCCTCGGTGGCGTGTCGGATACGTTTCTCATACCGGCGAATCGGCGCATTCCGGCAAGAATGCGCAGGCTGGACTGTGCGATGGCAGCCGGAGAGGATGGGACGTTCTCGGCGGCGCTGACAGATCCGACGAGTCCAACCCAACCTAAGCCTAGAGACTCATAGTCGCGTCCTACCCCGGAGAATAACCCGTCAATGATCTCCTTCTGCAAGTTTTTGTCTATGGCACCCTCGAGCTTCTTGTGGGCAGTGGATAGGTCTGTTTTCCGTGCTGGTGAAGGTTCCCAGCGGTAGATATGCGACCAGGATGAGGGGGCCTTCTCGTCAGTTTGCTGGAGAGAAGCCGATGGACCGCCGGGATTTATACCCATCTCCACCAGCCGCTGACTAACACGGTCAGTGAGTACGGGAAGCGAAGGAGATTGAGCAAGCTCGCGGATGGCTTCCGTTTCCGGCACGTCACTCTCAAGGTCCCACACGTCCTGCAGGAGGGTGAATGCCTTCAGATCCTTGGCGCGCAGGCGTTTGATCGCGTCCTTGGACTCGGCGGTCTTCTTTCCGTCGACGATATGTTCCTTGGCTAACGGAATATCGGCTGCAACCTGATCTGATGCCGCAAGTTCTGTACGGAGGAGCAACCGCAACAGATCCTGGTAGTGCCGGAGACTGATTCCGGACGATAACTTGGCGGCGTCCTGTCGGCTGTCCGTGAAGACGATGGTTTTCCGGTTCGCGGGCTCAAGGTCTTGGAGCAGTTCCGTGATGAGCACCTGATTTATTTTTTCGAAACCGGTGCGCATGGCCCGAATGGGTGATCTTTGACGTTTCTTGTCTGCCGCTGGCACGACCCCATCGGCGGTGTGGGTTATCTCCCAGTCATCGGCGCAATTAGGGCACCGCGTAGGGAACGGAGACAACTGCTCGGGGTTCCGTTTGAACACGCCCGAGTTCTGGCCGCGCTTGCCTGCGGGTGTGGCCACCTGGAACGTCCAGCCTGTGTGGTCATTACTTCCGGTCGGCCGGAGCTCGCCCGTCTCAGGCCTGAGGATTGAGCGTCGAAATGCGTACTCTACTTTTTTGCTGTCTGCAGTCCATTCCCGATCCTCCAGATCTGGGTACTGCTTCTGCGGCCAGTAAAGAAGGTAGTTGTTGGCGGTTCGCTCGAGACCCACCTGATCGGGTAGATGTTCTATGTCGGACAGGTCTGCCAGCAGGGTTACTGACTTCCCTGGAGGTTGGGTCGAACCGGCGGGTACGTACCCTCCCAGGAAAACGTCTCCACAATTTTGGCAGTACAGGAATTCCAGGACTCTGGAGCCGCATAGGCACCGGCTGACCGGTTCGGAGTACAGGCGACCTACGGGACGCGTCTGACTACCTCCTTCCTGAACTTCAGGGCACGCCGGGTCGGTGCAGGCCCACATACCCGGTACGTTGCGGAAGAAAAGATGGCTTCGCAGTAAAGGCCATTTGACGGCGCCTGTTTTTTCCGGGGAGGCGGCAGCAGCTTTCAAGAGCTTCTGTACTGCCTGACGGCGTGAATCTTCAGGCAGCGCGGGGAATAGATGATGTTCCATCTGCTTTAGAGACTTCGCCTGCGGTTTTGATTGAGGCTCCCCATTTTCGGCCAGGAAGAAGACGTTACTTAGGGCACTGGCTCCCGTGAGCTCGTCCGTGTGGCCGGGGACTCCCTCCGGGGTTGCGAATCCCGTTTCCGACAGGTCAAGAGCCGGATCCTGTGCGCGGATGAGCTGTCCGGAAAGGAAATCGAATGATTCGCGCGGCACACCAAAGAATTCCTCGACGAAGGCTTCGTCCCGTTCAGATTCCAAGGAGGCTGAGGCAGCGATGACTTGGAACTGGTTGGAGTCTTCAGCGAGTCCGAGCCTCATTTTCAGATTGCGGATGAGTAGCGCGACTTCTGTGCCGGCCGTACCTCTGTAAGAGTGCAGTTCATCGACGATGAATGTGAATCGATGGTCAGAGCTGGCTTGAAGCCACTCACGGGTTGAGTCGAAGTACCGACTGTCACGCTCGCGCAGGAGCAGGACATTGAGCATCGAATAGTTGGTGATGAGAATGTCGGGGGCAGCGTGGGCCATGTCCCACCGGGAGACCATTTCAGCTCCGCCAAGATGGGGCATGAAGTACTTAGACTCGTCATCGAGCTGCTGCATCTGGGTACTGCGATGATCAATATCTTGAAGATAGGAGCGTAGATTCCCCACGGCAACTTTGTTGTCCAGTGCTCCTGTGACGGGCGTTGCCCCGGTGTACCGCCCGAAGTAAAAGCGGTGGCCGCGCCTGTTCTTATCCAGCCACGTCCGGGCCGCATCGCTGTCCAGTGCCTTTCGCAGCCGGATGAGCTGATCATCAACCAGCGCGTTCATCGGATACAAAATGATGGAGCGGACAGCTTTGGTACGTCCAGCCTCTGTCTCCCGCTGTGGTACGAACGGACTATTTGCCCCTCTCCACCATGTCGCGAAAGATGATCCGTGACCGGTCCAGGAGGTTGATTCGGCCAAAAGGTTAGAAAGTAAAGGCAGGAGAAAGGCCTCGGTCTTACCTGCACCGGTGCCTGCGGTCACCACCACATTGCGTTTATCCTTTACGACCGAAATCAGGGCTGACTCCTGGTGGGTGTACAGGTCCCGACCGGCAGGGATGAGACCGGTCCGCGCGAACTCAACCAGGTCCTTCGAGGCGTGGGCCTGTTGTACTGAGTCCTCGAAGGACTTCGTGGAGGCCATGTATTCGGGGCGCAGTTCGATGAAGGGTTCCCTGTAGACACCGTTGTCCTTGTCGAGGATCCGGCGTCGTTCTGCTTCAAGTTTTTCATCAGCAAGTCCGAAGGGTGTGTCGTAATAACGAAAATACGACTCCCTCAAGTGGTTGAACGTTTCCACTATGTCTAAAGGCATGATGTCGTCTTTCTGTAGAACGAACGGGAGCGCTGCATATGTCTAGCGCACTTGAAGGTGTTGGTGAATCGATCGCGCGACGGCTAGAGCAACAGAGTTGGGCACATTCTCATAGGTCCACGCTCCGCCCGGAGGCTTGACAGGGCTGACTCCGCTGCACAAGGCCAGCGCTCGTCGGTGTTGCACGGGTAGCGGCAGGCTGGCCTTGACACGGAGTGTCCCGATGGGGTCTTCGACATCTTCGAAGACATTGAACTGCAGACCCTTGCTGTCTACCTCGGACATGGTGAGGCACACACCTTCCGCATAGCCGACGGAGGACCAGAGCCCAGATCTGAGCAACCAGTATTGCCACCGTCCGTTCACCGTTTGTCTGTAGAGTCCGTCCCGGCGGAAGGCTTCAGCGTGAGTGAACTCCAGTTGGAGGACGTTGAACATCTCAACTGCTGGCCCGTAAGTGTTGGGTCCCGCTGCTCGAGGCCCGGGAGCAAGCAGAGGAAGATTCGCTGCGACCGACAAAGCAGCACACGGGATGAACGATGCTCCTGCGTTGGCAGCAACCTCGCTGAGTTCCGCTTCACTGTCGTATTCAAGGAGAAGGATCCCTGGGTCGCCGAGCGCTGCTGTCCCGCTTTTCGGGGGTTCCACCTTGTGGAGCACCGCCTCCTCTTCGAGCCGGTCCTCTAGTTGCGTTGTTCGTCTGCCGACGACCAATGCAAACGCCGAGGACCCTGGAAGTTGTGTTAACACCGTTGGTCGAATTCGCCATTTGCTCTCCGACCACAACAAATCTAGATGCCCCAGCACCTCCAGACGCCGCAGATACGCTCGAGCTGCATTCGTTCTGGAATGAGGAAGACCGTTCATCAACGCGGCGACTGATGGTGATACGTCAGAAATGCGGCCATGACCACGAAAACTCAACCACTCTAAGACGAGATCACCGTCCATAGATGCTGTCCTCCATTGACTGTGACAAATATGATCTCCACAGGCGGTCCGGGTTACCGATGGTTTCCCTAGCTGCCCGGCGCCAAAAAGCCTGGGCCGGGCCGTCTATCGATCCGAAGTTCGGTGGATCGGGCGCGATTAGCTGGGGCTGCGAAAACTTTCCTGCCTGTTCAGTCAAAACCCAGGTTGTACCCTGCGGGACAGAGACTTTCCACCGGTAGGACTCGGGGAATCCGAGCCCAGTAATGAAGTGGGGAATAGGAGGTTCACCACACCTTCGCACGAATCCCGAGGGAGACACGAACCATACAGCGGCATCCCGTCCCCGTCTACAGAGCACAAACTCGGGAGCTCTCGCTTCTGGCGCCGGACCCGGAGGCACGACCTCGTCGTGACCTTCGGCGTGTGCCGCCTCCCACTGAGCGGTAGAACCAGTGGAGTGGACGAAAAAATCCAAGGTGAGACCAGCGACGGAAACTGTGTGCTTCCCCTCCGTAAAGGGCCCGGCGAGCCGAAGAGGAAAGAGGGAACCGTTGGCCTTCACTCGTGTTCCGGGCAGTCTGTTGTCAAGGACAACGTGAACGTACTCGTCAGAAGATTCCTCTGGAAGCTGGATATCCGGCTCACCGCCTAGCAGGTAGTGGCGGCCCCCGACATCCGTCCGCAATTCAAGCCCGTTCGCGAGTTTGGGCCGCGAGCTGGGGGGTGCCTTCAGGAGCTGGCCCAGGCTGTTGAACGACCCTGCCGCTGACAGGTCAATCGGCTCCACCAAGGACACATCTACATACACGGCCCATCCTGGAAAGACCTTGCCGCGAAGCTTCCAGTACCCGGGCGCGGCACTTTTGGCGAGAAGCTCGTCCATTTCCACTACATCGGTGTCCTGCACAACGAACAGGTGGGGCTCATCCGGAGTGGCGTCTGGCACCGACTGCCAGTGGCCCGATGAAGGATCGATGCGCAAGATCCACATTTGACGCACATTCTTGGTCAGGACAGCTCGGGCTCCTGTTGCCCGAAAACGGTGGTTGATCAGATTAGCGCTTTGGGGGAGGGTGCCCATTACAACGTCGTAGACAGATCCGTAATCGGGTTTTTGGATCGAGAAGAATGAACCGTTGTCCTGCTTAAACTCGTCCGTTTCTAACCGCGGATCAACAGGGATCACCCAGCTGATCGACCAGTCCCGTGGGTCAATACTCAGGCTCAGGTCCAAACGCACCCGGCCCTTGGCCGCAGCCGGACCGGAACTTTGCTCTGCAGCCAATTTTGCAATCACCGCCAAGAGCAGTGGATTGCCAGAGCCCTTTTGAACCAGGTCGACGAATGCTGTGGAGAATCCCCGTGGCTTGTCTAGCCACAGGCGTAGTAGGGCCAACAACTGTTCCGGTGACGACCTGCCATTCCGATCAACACGGAGCCGGTCAAAAAAACCCGACAACCGATCCCGGTCGGACGCTTTCAACACGGTTTGTGAAAGCGGATAGCCGATTTTGTTGAACGTCTCATGAGTGCGGATAGTGCTCGGGCCTAAGAGATCGTGGTTTCTTTCTATCCAGTCATCGAGGGTTTGCCACAGCTCAGCCACTACATCGAAGTGCTTCTGAATCCCCGTTGCGGTGAGGCTGTTTGTACCGGACGTCATCAGAGTGACCAGCCGAGGGTAATAAGCCGCAGAGGAGAATTTCCCGTCGTTTCGCATTCTGGATCCTGCGATGACAGTGACGGCCAACAGAGGCAGACACGGTGGGGGTTGATCCTGCGGACCCTTCCTCCAGGATGCAAGGCGCCGGTAAATAGGCTCGAATATCGCAGGCTTGTCAGTTTGCCGCAGCTCCGCAAGAACAGCCGAGCGCAGCGCTCCTACAGGATCAGGTAGGAGAGGGCAAATCCGCGTCATTTCTTCATCATCGAGAAAAATGATGACTGGTTCATCAGGTTGGTCGATAGAGAAAAATTCATGGGACAGTTTCGACTGCCAACTGTCGTAGTCCATATGATTCGCCAAAACTTCCTTGTCCCCCATGTAACGATTGTATTCAGATGCCAGGGCAACGACGCGGAACGGCGCGAGCACCTGGCTTGGATAGCCGCGGAACCTATGCGGGCTGGGGAGAACCTCACTGAGTCGCAGGTCAATGAACCTCCTGAACAGCCGCAGCCACTAACCGGGCAGCACTCGGGGAGGAACCGATTTTCTTCAACTCGGGCTTGCACCTGCTGGGCCGGTGATCTTGTCGGAACCGGCTGTAGGGGGCTATCCCCCTGCCAGCGTGGGCATCGTCGGGAGTTTCCATCCTGATCGACGCGCGTCGGGATGGCGCGGAGTCCGGCAATACTGACCTTGACTCATATTTCGATATCAAATTGAACATATACCCGGAGGCACACCTCGCAATCCAACCGACGGCATTTATGCGTAGTGTCTCTTCGGTTGCCCATTGTCCGCAAAGACGGCGGCCGCTGGTCCGACTGCCCTACTCACATTTCACATATTCGTCTAGGAATTTCGGCTGGCATGAGTAATGAGTTCAGCTGCGCTGTATGCGGTGAAAAGCTTGAAGACTGCGAGCATTCCATGGGTGAGCCTTACTTGCACGTCGCACAAAAGACGCATTCCAGAATTTGCACCCTCTGCTATCAGCAAGTATGCCAACATAAGCCCGGCTCCATGTATGAGGTGGCGGTCCAAGGACTGGTATCAGCCGCATACGCACGAAGGTTCTCTAGTGCGCCGGCCTCATTTCCCGCTGGCACGAATCACCGAGGTGGCTTAACCTCGACCTTAACGCAGATGATCTGCTCCATCCGCACATGCTGGCCGGACGCCTGCTCTGCGACACGTGTCAAGGTACGTTCAGCAGCTATCGGTCATTCCCGTAGGTGAGTAATTTGTGGGTCATAGGTGTCAGCCGTTTTCCGCCTCCCGTAGTTTAAGTACGACCGGCAATGGCATGCTTCTGCTTCCAACCAGTCGCGGAAGCCCGGAACGACAAATACCGCGTGTCCCCGCAACCCACCAGACGTCCCAGTGCCTCCACGGCCTCGGAGTACCTCCCGGCTGCCCACTAGCCACAGGATCTCGCTGCGTCGGTGAACCGGAACTTGAATCGTCGGCCAGCAGGTCGTGCAGCGCGGACATGACCTGCTGCATGCCAACCAACATGTCTATTTCCGGCGATAGCTTACGAAGAACGGCGATGAAACGTCCGGTACTGTGGCCGTAACGGCACGCAGGGAACTAGCGATACTAGGGAGAACGTAGTGGCAAAAAAAGGTGAACTGGCCTCCGACCCGATCAGCCTAGGCCAGCGCCTGGCAGACGACGTGCAGCTTGTCTGCCCACTTTTTCAGCGCCGCTACGTATGGCGAACGAGCGAAATAGATCAATTATGGGAAGACATTGACTCTGTCCTCGACGGTTCATACGAGCGCCGGTTCCTAGGGGCTTTGGTGTTTGACGACGAGCTAGCCTCATCCGCTTCGAGTGCCGGTAAGTACCTCGTAATTGACGGCCAGCAGAGGTTAACGACGTTAGTGCTGACGATAGTGGCACTGGCGGAGCGTTCCATGAGCCTGGGCGAAGCGGGCCACCAGTTAGCCCGCGACTTATATGAGCAGTACCTCGTGAGCCGGAAGGCCAATACAAAAAATCAGCCCAAGTTATCCCCAACTCTCGCTGATACTCGCCAGTTCAATGAGATTTTGCGGAGCATATTCGAGGCCGCTTTCGAGTTGGACATCGATCCGCTTAAAGAAACTGGCGACGAGAAGGGAGTGATGACCGATGCGTATCGGTCCATACGCGCCCACGTGCGTTCGCGAACCTCTCCTACGCCTGGCCTGACTGCCGACGAAGGCTGGACCCTGGAGCAGGTTGCGATTTTGCGGGATGTCCTCCTGGACCAGCTGGAATTCGTCGAAATACGTTTGGGTGATGAACACGATCCCAACGAGGTGTTCGACCGTCTAAACAAAGAGGGCGTCCGTCTAGGAATCATAGACCTCGTCCGGAACGAGGTCCTGAAACGCCTCGGTGATGATGCAAAGCTTGCCATGCAACTTTATTCCCAAGAGTGGAAGCCATTTGAAGAATCATTTCACAGCGAAACTGCAAAGAGCGGTTATTTCTACCCTTTTGCGTTGACGATCGATGCGAGCATTACCAAAGCGAAGACATTCTCCACCTTGACCAAAAGGTGGAACGAAATGTTTGACAAGTCGGCAAAGGCGGCAAAGCAAGAGTTGAAGCCGATGCTGACCGCCAAGGAAGAGCTTAAAGAGATCATGGCGGATCTTCGAAGCCATTTATCTGCATACAATGCCATTGCATCGGGCAGGCTCGCCCAGGTTGATGAAGAACTCCGGGAATACGTGCGTAGGCTCGTGGATTTGAATAGTCCGACGGTGACCTACCCCTACCTGATGCAGCTGTTAAGCGCTCATTCGAGCGGCCTCGCCAGTACCGATGATGTCATTCTTGCTCTTCGTATCATTGAGTCATTCCTCGTAAGGCGGGGTCTTCGAGGCATAGAGCCAACTGGATTGCACGCCATCTTTAAGAAGATGTGGGGTGTTGCCGGAGCTGACCCTCAAGCTGTTCGAAAGGCCATAGTGTCGACCACGGTTGTTTATCCGAATGACGTCGACGTTAGGGCTGCGATCATTAGTGATAACCTCTACAAGCGTAAGATATGTCGGTATGTGCTCGCGGAGTATGAGCGCTACGTATCAACCGGGGATGTTTTGGAATTCCTTCCTGAAATGACGGTTGACCACCTTATGCCTCAGACACAGAAGGGCGCTTGGCTGGAGACGGTGTCGAAAGCCGACTTTGATCGACTAGTTAACACGTGGGGAAATCTCGTGCCTTTATCGCAGGGTGCCAACTCCACAAAGGGAGCTATGGACTGGGCGCAGGCGAGAGAGCTTCTAAGCACGGAAACTATCTTCTCTTCCACAAAGCAGGTGTACGCCCACCACGACGAATGGAACGCAGAGACGATTGAAGCGCGGTCGAGAAATATTGCCATTTGGGCCCTGGACAGGTGGCCCCACTTTGTGGAGCTTATGGGCGAGGAACAGCTTGCTCAACCGATGCTGACTATGACAGAGGCATGACCTATGGACACCGCTACTGGGGTTGTATGGCAGGCGCGGGTAATGCGACCTAAGCAGCTCATGAGGCGGGTAGATTCAGGCAGGTCCTGGTACCAGACCGGATGATCTTTGGACGTGAGGTTTGCACTTAGACAACGCTCGGACTTCCGAAGAGAGCGACTGTTGCCACCGGAATTTGCAGCCCGGCGTCCAGATGTTCTGCATCTGCACGGGGTCGGCGCGGTCGTCCGCCAGCAGCCTTCAGGGAAGTGCAAGCCACACCTACCTCAGTCGTCTCATTTGGTCAGTGCGTTAGTTCTTGGTCTGCGGATGGCGTCGAGGATGGCTTGCTGCTCTTCACCGACCGTGGGGGCGCACCTCTGGGTGACGCCGCCGAAGGTGCAGGCCAGTCGGCCCTGCCGATTTAGCACCGCGAGGTTGCGGCGGATGGTGGAGAACGCGGGGGCCAGGCTTTGGTTTTGACCAGCTCAACCACCGAGAGTGAATGAAGCCCGGAACGCCAAGTACCGCGCATCCCCGCGACCCACCAGCCGCCCCAGGGCCTCGACTGCCTGAGAATCCGTGGAGCCCATGTCGGTGGACAGCCAGCGGACAAGCAGCCCGGCATCGCCGCTGGACCGCACGGCGGAGCCGAGGGCCACGTCCAGCTGGTCGCGGAGCAGCTGGACGGCCAGGGCGCACGAGCGGCTGAGCAGGGGAGCCCGGTACGCCGCCAGCGCTTTGGCCACCCGTCCCTCGTGCAGCAGCCGCAGCACCGCCCCGAATCCGAACGTCCCCTCAGGCCCGCGACGAACCGGTAGGGGTTCGACTCCACGGCATCGCCCAGCATCGAGCGGACCCTGAACATCTCGGTGCGGATGGCCTGCGGCGTGCCCGCATCGCCATAGAGCTCGTAGGCCAGTTCTTCGGCGCTCCACCCTTGGGATCGCGAATCCAATAGCGCCAGGATCTCCGCCCGGCGCAGAGTCAGCGCCACCCGGCTCCCATCGGCAAACACAGCGGCAGGTTTGTCCCCAAGAAGCTCCAGCGATTCCACCGCAGCCTCTGGCCGCCTGACTGACTGCCGGGACGCACGAACGGAAGAAGGGGCACCCGCGGAAGTCCCGCCGTCGGGCGTTCCCAAAAGCGCCTCCGCCACCCAGACCACGCACCGCACCATCCGCAGCGTGTCCGCCCTGAAGGTGTCCTGCGGTCCGGAGACGTCGAGCACGCCAGCAACTTGCCCGTCAAAGGGTCCGTGATGGGCGCCGCCGTGCAGGCCCGCTCGTGGTGGGTGCGGATCAGGTGCTCGGCGGAGAACAGCTGCACCGGCCGGCCGGTGACCAGCGCCTCGCTGATGGCGTTGGTGCCGATCCCGGCCTCGGACCAGTCGGCCCCTTCGGAGAACTCCAGCCCGTCCGCGCGCCGCAGCACCTCTGGGCTGCCCACCCGCCACAGGACCTCGCCGCGGGCGTCGGTGAGCACCAGCAGGTGTCGGCCGGAACTGGAATCGTCGGCCAGCAGGTCGTGCAGCCTGGCATGACCTGCTGCAGCCGGTGCTCCCGGCGCAGTTCAGGACGTCGGCGTTTGGAGTACCCAGCCAGGACACAGACGCTGTTGCCGCACCGGGTCATCAGCTTCTTGAGCAGGGTTTGGGCAGGGTCGGCTTCGCAATGCCGTCCTCGGCGTTGACTGCGTCGGCGCTAGGGAACACGCGGTCAAAGCTCATCCACTCCAGCGCGGCCTCGGCGAACGGTCCCACGAAGCTCCGGCTCAGGCTCCTGGCCGCCCAGGCAGTCCACCTCGATGCCGTCAGAATCCGACAGGTCCTTCATGGTGTTGATGCCGGGGGTGATGGACACATTTTTCGAACCCGCGCCCCTCGTGGACCGGGTACCCATGTTGGGCCGACGTCGAGCAGTTGTTCTCCCTGGGCAGGATCAGTGACGCGGCCAAGTGGGCGATAGCTTGTTTCTGCTCAAAACGCTCGCCGGTGCGCTGACGCAGCGACGCTTCCGGTGTGGGCGCCTAGAGGCCGCGGTAGTGATATGGTCTTTTCGGTCGGAGGGGTAGTCATCCTGATGTGATCACACAACGTACGCTTGGTCCCTAAAAAGTGAAACCTGCGAACAAGGTCGTGTCGCCCACGTATGTTCAGGTCACGAGTGCATGCGCAGAGAGCTGAAGCCTACGAACGATAGGATGCATGACGCAAAGCGTCAGACTGATGCGCAGAGCGTGCCGTCACCATGAAGGCGCCTCGCTTGCGTACACTCGGAAAGTGGCGAGCTGGGCTGCGGTGCTGTGGCCTCTCCGAAGCTGTCGTCGTCATGAAAGTCGAGAGGGTCCACAACGTCATGAGGTCAGACGGTTTGAAAGTACGGGGAGCAGAAGTCCGATGACGGTCCCAAGTTCACTCCCGGAACTATTTTTCTTCGCAGCGATGGTTGTCCCCGGCATCACGTATGCGTGGGCAAAACGCAGATTCGTCGGGTGGCAAGCTCCAAACCAGGATGTCGGGGCGCGCGTCCTGGAGGCGCTGTTCGTCAGCGCCGCGTTTCTGATCGCATACGGTGCGCTGTTCTTCGCCATTTCAGGAGCGACCATAGCGGACGCCGCGGTTCAGCTGGATGCCGTTACTCAGAAATGGCATGGAGCATGGGTATGGATCCTTGGAGCGGTTCTACTCGTGGGCTTGCCCACTCTGGCCTCATATTTCATCAACGCACGTTGGGTGAAGACGCCTATGTCTGACGGGACGGTAAAGCGCAAGCAGGTCAATCGCTCGAAGGACACGCCGCGGGGGTGGGATAAGTGTGCATTCAGCGCGTACACCCCGAGATTCGTCCGCATCAAGACCTCGAACGGCAGCTGGTACGGGGGGTGGTTCGACTCGGACTCCCTCGTGAGTACGTACCCGCACGAAAAAGACATCTTCATCCAGATGCAATGGCAAATGGGACCCGACGGCGAATTCATCGCGGCCGTTGAAGAGTCGCTGGGCGTTTGGGTCCCGGTGACGAATGACTGCATAGTGGAGTGGCTGGCCGCCCCTGCTGACCAAGAATCGAACGAGGAGGACTATGTCCACGCCGAGTAAACCGTCCAAGTCCATCACCGGGAGCGGCGCACCGATACGTGGGGCGGCGCCAGCACGATCCACGCCACCGCCAGGAATGCCGAAGTCTGGTCCGAAGCCATCAAATGGGAGCTCGTCAGCGGTGAAGTCCAGCTGATGGCCTTTCGGCAGAAACCGCCAGCACTTGCGGGATCTCGGGGGCGTTGACGCCGGAAATCACTAGTTCATGGGCGCGGGGAGCACCCGCGGGCGTGTAGAAGCCGCCGCCATCCCGAACACCGTCACCAGGTATTGTGGCAGGAAGCCCGGTTTCCGTGTGCGCATCGGGCATGGATTTTCCCGTTGCGTCGGAGTGGCTGGCGGCCGTGAGCGTGCTGGCGAGATGGACTAGGCCGCTGAAGTCATCCGTTAGCAGGGGGCGGTTTGGGCAGCTTCCAGACTCGGGCGAATTCGCCGGCAACAAGGGGCCAGACCTCACGAAGTCCATCCTCGACTGAGTCGATCCCATCGGCTAAAGGCGGAAAAACGACGAATTCGTGTGGGATGACCCTGCCGGCCGCGTCCTGCCACCCCGAAGGATCTGGGAAACGTAGTGCCACTATTTCACCGACGCGGCGGCAGACTTCGCGCTCATCCTCGACACCAGAGAACACGTTGTCGTATTCCGGAAGCGGATCCGGAAACCCCCCGTCATGGAGAAACCGGAAACCCCAGGTCCGCCCACGAGTGGCCCAGATGAGGGTCATCTACGGCTCCTGAGTAGGATCTGCTCCTCTTCGCCCCTTTTCCAAGTCCATCCGGAAGCCGGACAGGGTGGCTCTTAGGTTGTCCTGGTTGGCCCGCGCTTCGGAATTGATCTCCCTGAGTTTGTCACCTGCCAGCAGTGCCGCATCGCTTGCCAGCTTGGCCGCATCTTTCACCTGCTTGGGATCGAAACGGTTCAGCAGTAGGCCTAATGGGCC
Source organism: Pseudarthrobacter sp. MDT3-1 (assembly GCF_054510755.1). Classification (NCBI taxonomy): domain Bacteria; kingdom Bacillati; phylum Actinomycetota; class Actinomycetes; order Micrococcales; family Micrococcaceae; genus Pseudarthrobacter; species Pseudarthrobacter sp. MDT3-1. The sequence goes on from NZ_JBTNDX010000025.1 coordinate 59,760, forward strand.
AGGCAGGGAACCCTCACTCTTGATCAGCACGGCAGCCAAAGCTTCCGTCCCGACCAGAAGGTTTTCTATCACCTTTCCGCGTATTTGCTTGGTCTGCGCCCACCGGGCGTACCGTTCGATAGGAAGCATGGCTGCCAGCGGCAGGATCAATTCCAGACCTACGCGCTTATTCACCTCGATTTTGCCTGCTTCGAACTTCGCTGACGAAAAGAGTACAAAGTCCTCACCCACTGATAGCGCGTCGTTGTCTTCCACTAGGCCAGCGAGCACCTTGCGAAGTTCGTCTATGTCATCGGCGGCTTTTTCTATGAGGAGATCCCTAAACTTGAACACGTCCAGGTTCGGCAGCAGATCGGACTTGGACAGCGCAAATACCCAAATACGCGGAAACACGGCAAGAGGCTTGCCGTCCTCCAACAGGTCATCCCTAAGCGATAGCAGTCCGTTGCGGAAATTAGTCAACAACGACTTCAGGTACCTCTCCTCCTCGCCGGAGTTGTCCAGCAGCTGCTGACCATCCACCAGTAAGAGAGCGACATCAGAACCAAGCAAAGATTTGAACGTGTCAACTTTGCGCTGGGCCTCCGACCCCTTCACGTCTTCCTCGAACCATTCCCCTGGGTAGTCGTGCCAGACGATGCGCAAGGCGCCGATAGGGTTGGCCTTTTTCTGCTTCTTCTTGGCATCATCCCCATCTTTCAGCTTGATTTTGAAAGAGTAAGACGTGGCAGAAAAACGGGTGGTCTCGGGCGGCCGTGCCGAATTTTTCATGCCAAGGTAATTCTTATGGAGCCGATTGCCTTGGCCAATATCGTCTGGCACGACATTGAACAGACTCTTCTGCAGGTACTGAGACTCTTGCGTGGCTCCGTAGAACGAGGAGAGCATCACGGTCTTACCACTGCCGCTCTCACCAAATACTGCAATGTGCTGCTCTCGCGCTCTGCCCAATTCCATATGAGGAGCATACGCGAGGCGGCATTCTCCAACCCGCAGGCCACCGCTGCGCCGGTCCGGTCGCTGTCACCGTGATGTTCCGAGGACCAAATCTGACACGTGAGTGCCGACCGCGCTCAAAGTCAGCCGAGAAATCGTCCAGAATTCGGTTAGAGTTCGCGTGTCCGACGAAACGCCGGCATGGAGGTCGGAGGGTTCCTAAACCTCAGCCACCTCAACCCTTACTTACCCACGCGTCCCGGAACCTCTGCACCTGACCCGGGTCGGCTCCTTCGTCCGTTACCAAGGTCCACGGCAAGCCAAACGTGCCCAGCCGTGGAAGGGCAGCAGGCACAACTTGTCCGCCAGCACATACACAAGGTTTCCGCGCCGGGCCATGAGCTCTTTGAGCCGGGTCTGGGCGTGGTCGGCTTCGCAGATCCGCCCTCGCGGCCTGGCTGCGGCGCCTGGGCTTCCCCACCCTCGTCATCGAGAAGAACCAGAAGCCGGGCGACTCCTGACGGAACCGCTACAAGTCCCTGCACCTGCACGACCCCGTCTGGTACGACCACATGCCGTACCTGAAGTTCCCGGACGACTGGCCCGTCTTCGCCGCCAAGGACAAATCGGCGACTGGCTGGAGCACTACACCCGGATCATGGAGCTGAACTACTGGGGCGGGACCGAGTGCCTGGGCGCCGAGTTCGACGACGGCACCCAGGAATGGGTGGTCAACGTCCGCCGCAACGGCGAACCGGTGACCCTCCGCCCCAGGCAGCTGGTGTTCGCCCTGGGCGTCTCGGGCTACCCCAACATTCCCACGTTCGACGGCGCGGGGTCCTTCCTGGGGGAGCAGCGCCATTCGTCGCAGCACCCGGGCGGCGGGGACTGGACCGGGAAGAAGGCGGTAGTGATCGGCTCCAACAACTCGGCGCACGATATCTGCGCGGACCTGTGGGAGCACGGCGCCGACGTCACCATGGTGCAGCGGTCCTCCACGCACATCGCCCGCAGCGAGTCGCTCATGGACCTGGCGCTGGGCGACCTGTACTCCGAGAAGGCTTTGGCGAATGGCGTCACCACGGAGAAGGCCGACCTGCTGTTCGCGTCGCTGCCGCTGCGGATCCTGCCCGAGGCACAGGTGCCCGTGTACCAGGAGATGGCTGCCCGGGACGCAGATTTCTACTCCCAGCTGGAGGCCGCCGGGTTCGATCTGGACTTCGGCGTGGACGGGTCCGGGCTGTTCGTGAAGTACCTGCGGCGTGGCTCCGGCTACTACATCGACGTCGGCGCCTCACAGCTCATCATCGATGGCCGGGTGCAGCTGAAGTCCGGGGAGGTCTCCAAGATCACCGGAAACGCCGTGGTCCTGAACGACGGCACCGAGCTGGACGCGGACCTGATTGTGTACGCCACCGGCTACGGCTCCATGAACGGCTGGCTGGCGGACTTGGTCTCTCCCGAAATTGCGGACCGCGTGGGGAAGTGCTGGGGATACGGCTCGGACACCCCGAAGGACCCGGGCCCCTGGGAAGGGGAGCTGCGCAACATGTGGAAGCCCACCAACGTGCCCAACCTCTGGATCCACGGCGGCAACCTGCACCAGAGCCGGCACTACTCCTCCTACCTGGCCCTGCAGCTCAAAGCCCGGATGGAAGGACTGGAGACACCGGTGTACGAACTGCAGCCCACCCATCACACGCGCTGATTGCGGTGGCCGGTGGTTGGGCTCAGCAGACACCGCTGAGCCCAACCACGGCAGGCCGCCGTCGACCCCTCCAACGCTCTCTCACTAGTCCGAAAATGGAGGGGACGTGACCGCGGTCGGTGCGCACTGGTGCACCCCGTCGTGGTCTGGCGGGTGTTGGTGTTGGTATGAAGACG
>NZ_JBTNDX010000026.1:0-56689 GCF_054510755.1 Pseudarthrobacter sp. MDT3-1
AATGTGCCTCCAACGCCTGCGCCCCGGTGAGGTCAAGGTTGGTGGTTTCGTCGACCATGATCCGGGCGTGCTGCCACGAAATCGTCCCGGCCTGCAATGCCGCGAACGTCAGCGGCAAGGCCGTGGTCAGTACGTGGGATTCGGCGAGCAGGGCACCGGCACTGCGTTCACTCACCGTCAGGGCGCAAGCGACCTCAGCGACGACAGCCATCTCCTGACCTGTGTTGTCCTGCGGCGACTCGGCCGGACCCGCCAGGGCCTCGGCAGCGGCGCCGTAACCGGCAGCCAGCCAGGCCTTCAGGGCGGCACTTTTCGCGTCCAACCGCGAGATCTCGGCCAGCCCGTCCAGGAAACCANGGATCGCAGAAGCCAGCCCTGCGAAGGACGTCGAAAGGGCCTCCGCCGTCGCCACAGCTGCTCTGCTATCCATACTCAAAGCATCCCAGCAGGGTCTGACAAAGACCGCGCGGGTGAATGCCTATGGGTGTGCGTCAGATTTGTAGGTAGTTGTTCGTGGTGGCGGTTTCAGGGCTGTTGGTGGCGCTCAGGCTGCGGTGGCCTGGTGGGTGCTGGCGTTTTGGCAGCGCAGGGTGATGATGCTGGTGGCGCCGGGGCCGGACCAGCGCATGCCGGAGAGTTTGAGGCGTTGGCCCACGACGGCTTTGCAGCCGGCTTCGACGGTGCCGGAGCCGACGAACATACCCAGGCGGCGGAAGCGGGCGTAGCGCATGCGGTGGGCATTGGTTTGGAAGTAGGCCAGCGCCTTGGTGCGTTGGGTGGCTCTGGGTCCGACGAGCGGATAGACCCATGGCGGCCTTAACGATGGTTTCAATATCACCGTTGTCCAGTTCGGTACGCCGGGCCTGGTACCAGCCGTTCGGGTCCTCGGTGATGATGAACGCGAGCAGGTCGGCGAGTTCATGCAGGTGTTCTCGGGCGTGGAAGAGGTCGACGATTTGGGTGGCTTCGGGGAAACGGGCGGTGGCCAGATTCCAGATCCAATGCGCCCCGTCGCCGAGCATGACGAGCTGACGGATGTGCTCGGAACCGCGCCGGCGGCCCTCGGCGGCGACCAGATCCGAGAATTTTTCCACCGGTTCCAGGGTGGCCAGATAGCTCGTTGAGTCCGGATCCCGCACCGGCCGGCCGTCATCATCGAGGCCGGTTTGGGTGAACAGGCAGGCCAGTTTCGCCTCACGGGTACGGGCCCGGCCGTCCGGGCCCTTGCCGGGCCGTCCGGCCGTTTCGGCTGGCGTCATCGGCACCCCGGTCCCATCCACGGCGATGTACAAAATCTCCGGTGCTGGCACTGATGGCGGCAGGGGCACCACCTGGCCAGCCAGTACCGCGACGGTATCCGCGTCCAAGGCGGCGGCTGCGGTGGCACCGACCGCCTCGGCGGCACGTTCGACCCGTTTGGTGCTCAGGGTGATCCCGGCCAGGTCCTTGATCAAGGTCGCAGCTTGCGCGAAGGGAACAGCGGCGCCGGTGGCGGCGATCATCGCCCGTAACCCGCCCGAAAGGGATTCCCTGCAGAGATCGAGTTCGGCATCGCGGGGCACCACCCCTGCCCGGCATACCCTGCAGTGGTAATACGCCCGCTGCAGGCGGATCGGACCGAGCACGGTATCGATGGCCTTGGCACGGTAGGAGATGAACTCGGCCACATGCCCGGCCCCGCACGCGATGCGGGGCCCGCGGTGGCCGGGGTCGGCAGCGAGCAGGCCCTCCAACAGCGAAGCGCCCAACGCGGTCATGGCCGCACGAATCGCCTCTTCCAACACCGGCAGTCCCCCACCGGCGACGCCGCCCACGCCGCGGGCTGCCAGCGCCGCCAGGGACTCAACCTCAGTGGTGAAGTCGTCCCGGATCCGGCTTAAGAGCCCCCTTTTTCCCCGTCTGTCGCGGCGGGGTCCTCAAACAGGCCCGCTCCCGGCGGCGACCCCGCGGCCGGGACTGCCGTGACCGGGCGGGCCTCGCAGATCGCCTCGTTGACCTCCACGATCGCCTCCGTCAAAGTGGCGAACCGGGCATAGGCGTCCAGCTCGGCACGGACCTTCTCCACCTCAATTGCCGCCAGCTGCCGGCCCCTCCTCTTGCCGCCCGGGCCCGTGCGCGTCCACAACTGCCTCGGCCCATGCCCGGGATGGCCCGGCAGGGCACACGCACAATTGGGCTTCCCGCACCGCCGGTAGTTCTCACTGACACTGCCCCGGCGGAAATCACCAGTCGCGGCCAGCTGCCCATAGAGCCCGGCACGCTCCGCCTCCAGCTCTTCCAAGGATCGGTTCACCATTGCCACTCCTCATCTGGTTGTTATATTCACAACCAGATTAGCCCCGTCACGGACTCAAAAGCGATGACCTATATTCCTGACGCACACCCAATGCCTATGTGGAAAACTTCGCTGACATCATGTCCAACTGGCCACTCAAAAAAACACCCAAAATCACAAAGTAAATGGCATTGGGTCTAGACCCGCCCCAGTGCGTCGATGTCCTCGAGGAACTGCTCGTGGACCTCCTGGCTCACGGTGGTCCGGGTATCGCCGATCGCGTCGAGGTAGTCCTCGGTGCAAGGCCCCTTCCGGACCGCCTCGCGGACTGAAACGCTGCCCGCGGAAGCCGCGCCGCCGTCGTCGTACACTGCCTTTTCCAGCGCGCGCTGGGAGGCGCTGCGGGCGGCGTACTCAATGTCCGCTGGGGAGAAGCCCTCGGTCCGTTCCACCAGGAGCTCCACATCCACATCGTCCACCACGGCGGCCGGGATGAAGCGCTGCCACATGGCTTCGCGGGCCTGGCGGTCCGGGAGGCCGATGGGGATGACGTAGTCGAACCGGCCGTGGCGCAGGAAGGCGGTGTCCAGCGCGCGGATGAAGTTCGTGGCGCAAACCAGCAGGCGGCCGGGCTGTTCGCGGAACGCCGGGATGATCTTCAGGAGCTCGTTGGTGACGCCCTGCAGGGGCGACGGCGGTTCACCCGAGCGCTGGGAGGCGATCTCTTCCACCTCGTCGATGAACACCACGCAGTGCTCCAGCTCCGCGATCTCGAGGAATGTTTCGCGCAGGGCGCCGGCGAGGCCCTTGGGATCTGAGGCCAGACGGGACGGGAAAACCTCCACGAACGGCCACTCGAGCCGGGACGCGATGGCCTTCGCAAACGTGGTCTTGCCGGTGCCGGGAGGACCGAACAGCACCACGGCACGCGGCGGCACCACACCGTATTCATCGGCGAGGTCGGCCTCCGCGAGGGGCAGGACCAGCCGGCGCTCCAGGAGTTCCTTTTCCTTGCGCATGCCGGCCACGTTCTCCCACAAGTCCCGGGCCAGGATCCGGCCGCCCAACTGGCCCAACGCGCCGAGCTCCTGACGCTGGACGGGGATGGTCCGCTCGAAATAACGCAGGTTCTTCTTGAGCGCGAAGCCGCGGCTGAGGAACGCCTCCACCCGGGTCTCCGCTTCCGGCATCAGCGCGGAGAGCTTGTTGAGCCCATGCGGGGCCATGCGGTTTTCGACGGCGGCGAGCAGTGACGTGCCGATCCCGCGCCCGCGATATTCAGGGAGAGTGGCCAGGAAGACGATCCAGCCCTGGTCATGCGCGGCGCGTCCGACGGCGGCGCCCACCACCTGATCGCCCTGCACCGCCACCACCGCGTGGTCTTTCTCGCAGGATGCCAGCACCTCGGAGAGGGCATAGACGGGCTCCACATCAGTGGCCTTGAGCGACTCCCAGAGGTGCAGGATCCCGTCCAGGTCTGCTGAATGGAAATCCCTGATGCGCCAGTTGGTCATGCCGTGTCTCCCGGGTGGTGCGTCATTGAACGGGTCATTGAGCTTCGTCGTCGAACTGCAAAAGGCGCTGTGAGGCGCTCTGCTGAGCATAGGCGATCAGCCCTCGGCGAAGGGTTGCGGGAGCGTTGCATTACAAAAAGTACGACGGCGGCACCTGGGTTCCGTGTCCACAGAACCCAGGTGCCGCCGTCGTACTCTGCTGCCTGATCAGACCTTGATCGGAACGGGGTGGACCTCGTCGGCGGGGTGGCCCGCGCGCTCGTGGATACGCCGTACAGCTTCCTCTGAGGGGGCCTCGGACAGGCAGTAAACCAAACCTGACTCGGGATCTGCCCAGGCAGATTTGAAGTCAACGCTCTCGTCGCTTTGAATGGCGAGATCGGCGTCGTGGGCTGCTTGCAAAGCTTCCTGGGTGATTCCGACCATGTTGCGATGAACGTCCATGAATTCCGGCATGATACTGATGCTCCTTAACTGGGTTCGACGTTGAAACAGCAGGATGCGGCCGACGTTAGACCTGCGCCTGTCAGGCGTCAAGAGGACTGCGGAAGTGACGACGGCGGCGGCACCCGGGTTCCGTGGAAACAGAACCCAGGTGCCGCCGTCGGACGTCACGGCCAGCTGGCCGGCAGGGCGTTACTTCTTGAAGGACTCCGCGGGCGGGTTTGCGATGACGGGGGCGGTGCCGGTGAAGCCTTCGCGGGTTTCGGCGATCTCACGGATTCGTTGGCGGCAGGCGTACCAGCCGGCCACCATGAGTGCGGAGGCGATGGCGGTGACGAGCATGGTGAGGGGTGAGTCGATGAAGACCATCACCAGGACGCTCGCGAGGAAGAGCAGTGAGAGGTAGCCGGTGTACGGGGCGCCGAACATCCGGAAGGAGGGGCGTTTGAGCCAGCCTTTGTTCGCCCAGCGTTGGAGCTGGATCTGGCAGAGCACAATGGTTGCCCAGGTCATGACGATGCCCACGGACGCGACGTTCAGCACGATTTCGAAGGCCTGTGCGGGTACGAGGTAGTTCAGCGGGACGCCGAGGAGGGACACTCCGGCGGTGATGGCGATGCCGCCGTAGGGGACGCCGGCTTTGTTCATGCGGCCTGCGAATTTCGGGGCGGAGCCGTTCACGGACATGGAGCGGAGTATGCGGCCGGTGGAGTATAGGCCGGCGTTGAGGGAGGAGAGCGCGGCGGTGAGGACCACCAGGTTCATGATGACGTCCACGCCCTGGATGCCGATGGAGCCGAAGAATGTCACGAAGGGGCTGACGCCCTTTTCGTAGGACGTATAGGGCAGCAGGAGGGCGAGCAGGATGACGGAGCCGACGTAGAAGACCGCGATCCGGAACACTACGGAGTTGATGGCCTTGGGCATGATCTTTTCCGGGTTTTCGGTCTCGCCGGCGGCGGTGCCGACGAGTTCAATGGAGGCGTAGGCGAACAGGACGCCTTGCATCAGGATGATCATGGGGAGCAGGCCGTTGGGGAAGATACCGCCGTTGTCCGAGAGGAGGCTCAGGCCCACGGGCTGGCCGTCGACGGGGGTGCCGAAGATGACGAAGTAGGTGCCCACCACGAGGAAGACCACCAGTGCGGCGACCTTGATCAGGGCGAACCAGAATTCCATCTCGCCGAACACCTTTACGGAGACGAGGTTCAGGCAGAGCACCACTACCAGGGCGATGAGGGCCCAGGCCCACTGCGGTACTTCGGCCATCCAGGGGATGTAGTTGCCGAAGAAGTTCATGTAGAGTGCGGCGGCGGTGATGTCCACGATGGTGGTGGTGGCCCAGTTGATCCAGTAGAACCAGCCGGAGACGAACGCCGCTTTCTCGCCGAAGAATTCGCGGGCGTAGGAGACGAACGAGCCTGATGAGGGGCGGTGCAGGACCAGTTCGCCCAGGGCCCGCAGGATGAGGAACGCGAAGAAGCCGCAGACGGCGTAGGCGATGACGAGTGATGGGCCAGCGGCGTTGAGGCGGCCGCCGGCGCCGAGGAACAGGCCGGTGCCGATCGCCCCGCCGATGGCGATCATCTGGATCTGCCGCGGTTTGAGGTTCTTGTGGTAACCCTTGTCCTCGGCATGCAGCGCCGATTCAGAGGCGTGCGCCTGGGGCGGCACCGTGTGGTCCGTGACGACCTGCTTTTGGGCAGTGTCCTGTTGGGGAGTTGTCATGCGGTGTCCTTTGGGGGTGGTTGGGCGGGCGGGTAGGGACTATTTGCTGAGATTCGCCAGGCGCTCAGGACTGAGGAGTTCCTGGAGCTGGGCGGCGGTGAGCAGGCCATGCTCGAGCACGAGTTCGGCCACACCCTTGCCGGTGGCGAGAGCCTCCTGGGCGATGGCGGTGGCGGTGGTGTAGCCGAGGTGGGGGTTGAGGGCTGTGACCAGGCCGATTGACTGTTCCACGGTGATGCGGAGGTGTTCGGTGTTGGCGGTGATGTCCCGGACGCAGCGTGCCGTGAGGGTGCGGCAGGCGGCTTCCAGGTGGGAGATGCTCTTGTGGAGGCTGTGGACGATGATGGGTTCGAAGGCGTTGAGTTGGAGCTGCCCGGCTTCGGCGGCCATGGTGATGGTGACGTCGTTGCCGATGACCTCGTAGGCCACCTGGCTGACCACTTCGGGGATTACCGGGTTGATCTTGCCGGGCATGATGGAGGAGCCGGACTGGACGGCCGGCAAATTGATCTCGCCGAAGCCGGCGCGCGGGCCGGAGGAGAGCAGGCGGAGGTCGTTGCAGATCTTGGAGAGTTTCACGGCCACGCGCTTGAGCACGCCGGAGAGGTGCACGAAGGCGCCCACGTCCTGGGTGGCTTCGATGAGGTCGACGGCGGTGACCAGGGGGAGGCCGGTGACCTCGGCCAGGTGCCGGCAGGCTGCCTCGGCATAGCCGGCGGGGGCGTTCAGGCCAGTGCCGATGGCGGTGGCGCCGAGGTTGATTTCGTGGATGAGCAGCTCCGCCTCGGCCAGGCGCAGCCGGTCCTCGCCGATGGTGATGGCGTAGGTGCCGAACTCCTGGCCCAGCGTCATGGGGACGGCGTCCTGCAGCTGGGTGCGGCCCATCTTCACCACGGTGCGGAATTCCAGTGCTTTGGCGGCGAAGGCCTCTTCGAGTTCGGCCAGTGCGTCCAGCAGTTCCCGGCCGGCGAAGATGGTGCCCAGTTTCACGGCGGTGGGGTAGACGTCGTTGGTGGACTGGCTGAGGTTGACGTGGTCGTTGGGGTGCAGGCGGGCGTATTCGCCTTTGGGGTGGCCGAGGATTTCGAGGGCGCGGTTGGCGATGACCTCGTTCGCGTTCATGTTCGACGACGTCCCGGCGCCGCCCTGGATCACGTCCACCACAAACTGGTCGCTGAGCTGGCCGTTCATCACGTCGGTGCACGCCTGCTCGATCGCCTGGCCGCGTTCGGCGTCCAGCAGTCCCAGTTCGCGGTTGGTGCGGGCGGCGGCAAGCTTCACGGCGGCCAGTCCCCGGACCAGGTGCATGTTGGAGGACAGCGGCTGCCCGGTGATGGGGAAGTTTTCCACGGCGCGGAGCGTGTGGACACCCCAGTAGGCTGCGGCGGGGAGGTCACGGTCGCCCAGCAGGTCATGCTCGGAGCGGGTTGCGGCCGAGGTGCCGGCCGCGTTGGTGCCGGCGGCTGACGTGGTGGCCTTGTTGGCAGTGGTCATGGGGGTCCTCACAGGGCTTCGTTGACGGGCGTGGACAGGAAATCGGTGGCCTGCAGCAGGCCGACCCGATGGCCGCCGCCCAGGACGGGCGCGGTGCCGATCCCTGCGAGCGGCGCGGTGTCCACGCCGAGCGCCTCCAGCATGCGGACGGTGACGGGCATCCTGGCGCGGTCGCCGCCGTCGGAGATCTTTACCGCGATGGCGCGGCCGTCCGGCAGGCCCACCAGCTGCACGCCTTCAAAGCCGTCCTTCGCCACTATGCCGGGGGACAGGCGCATCAGTTCGGTGACGTCCCGGCGCTCACCGGCCACCATGTCGGGGTGCTGCTGCATGGCCAGGCCGACGGCGGCTTCCGCGGTCAGTGGCGCGTGCCCGCCGCCGTCGGAGGTGCTCTTGGCGGTGTTGCCGGCGGCGCTGTTGCTGGCGGCGGCGATGCGCCCGAATGCGCGGGCCATGCCCCGGAGGGTCAGGGCGAAGAGCGGGGTGCCGCAGCCGTCCGTGCTGAGGGCCAGCGGCGCCTCGCCGGTCAGCTCGGCGACGGTGCTGGCGATCAGCTGCTGCAGCGGATGGGACGGGTCCAGGTAGCCCTTGACCGGCCAGCCGTTGATGACGCAGGTGGCGGCCATGGCGGCGTGCTTGCCGGAGCAGTTCTGCGTGAGCCGGGTGGCGTGCCCGCCGGAACGCAGCCATTCCTCGCGCTCGGTGGCGCCGTACGGGAGGTCGGTGCTGTTCTCCAGGTCGCTGGGGGCCAGGCCGTGGAGTTCAAGGATGCGCAGGGCCCCGTCGCGGTGCCTGGCGGCGCCGGAGTGGCTGGCCGCGGTCAGCGCCAGGAGGCCGGCCGGGAGGTCCAGGCCGGCACGGACCAGGGCCACGGCCTGCAGCGGCTTGAGCGAGGAGCGCGGGTAGAAGGGGGCCAGCGGATCGCCGGCCGCTGCCAGGGTGGAGCCGTCCGGCGCGGTGGCGATGACCGAGCCGTAGTGGATGCTCTCCACCAGGCGGTCGCGGGTGGCCACGGCCAGGGCGGCGTGCTGCGGGAGACCGCTGGATAACTGGCCGTCCATTGCGTCGAAGGGAGCCGGCAGGGCAGCGGGAATGGCAGGGGCTGGCATGGGGTCCTTGGGTGGCGGTTACTGGTTGAGGATGGAATCGAGCGCGACGCCCACGGCGTGCAGGTGCGCGGCCATGGCGGCGCTGGCTTCGTCCGCGGAGCCGGCCTCGATGGCGGCGAGGATCCGCTGGTGTTCCACGTCCGAGGCGTGCTGGCGGTCCGCCACCATGTTGAGCGTTTCGGACTGGTGCGCCAGGGCGCCCCGGATGTCCCCGACCACGCTGGCGAACACCCTGTTGCGGCTGGCGCGGGCGATGGCGGCGTGGAAGCTGGAGTCCAGGGAAACCCAGGATTCGGGGTCTGTTTCCGCGGTCATGGCGTCCACGATGTGCCGGAGCGTTTCCAGCTGTTCGTCGGTGCGGCGCTGGGCGGCGAGTCCGGCGGCGGGTACCTCGATGTGCGGCCGGGCTTCGGTGAGGTCCCGGGCGGAGTATTGGCCCAGCGTTAGGTCATTGGCCACCTTGTCGGCCACCACGAAGGTGCCCTTGCCGGTTTTGGTGACGGTGAGGCCCAGGGCGGTGCAGGAACGGAGGGCCTCGCGGATGACGGAGCGGCTGACCCCGTACTGCTGGGCGAGGGTGGCTTCGGAGCTGAGCTTGCCGCCCACGGCCGCCCTGCCGGACTCGATGTCGGCGCGGATGGCGTTGAACACCGCTTCGGCAGCGCTGAGCCGGGCCAAGGGCTGGGCTCGGAGGGACTGCTCGCCGGGGGATTCCGCAGGCTGTCCTGCTATCCGGCTGTCTGACAGGTTCATGCTTAAAATATGGCACGGGTCACACGGGCTGTCAATCGGGCACGGGACGGGGTTTCACGGCGCAGGCTGACTCCAGGATCAGGGGCCGCGGGAGCGACGTCGCTGTCCAGCCTCTAGGGCGCATCCGGGGCTGGCGGATAAGCTGTGTGTGGGGAGGCCCGTCCGGCCGACCGGGTGCGCGGCGGCGAAGGCCGTCGACGTTTGTTGGGGGCTGAAATGGAACAGGCAGTCAAGGGAAACGATCATGCGGATTTCTACCAGGAGCTGGTCTAGGCGGCGCCGGATGCACTGCTAAGGGTCGGTGCGGACGGTTCTATTGTCTTCGTCAATAACCAGACGGAACAGCTCTTTGGTTACCGGCGGGACGAGTTGCTGGACAGGCATTACGGGATGCTCCTGCCCCAGCAGTTCGAAGGCCAGTTTGCCGGCACCAGTGATGATTTCGCCTCCGGGCAGCGGATACTCCGGATGGGGACCGGCCTGGGCCTGTTCGGCGTGCACCGCGACGGGACCGAGTTCCCCATCGAAATCAGCGCCGCCGCTCTCGGGGACGGTCCGGGCGCGGACATCGTCGCCTCCGTCCGGGACGTGAGCGAACGCCGCCGCACCGACAGCGAGCTGCGGGATGCCCTTTCGCTGCTCGGCGCCACCCTGGAATCCACCGCCGACGGCATCCTGGTGGTGACTGCCGACGGGAGGATTGCCGGTTCCAATGAACGGTTCGCCGCGTTGTGGGGCATCCCGGCGGATCTGCTGGATTCCCATGACGACGGCAAACTGATCGGTTTCGTCCTGGACCAGCTCTCCGATCCGGGCAGCTTCATGCGCAAGGTCCAAGAGCTGTATGCCGATCCGGGAGCGGAGAGCCTGGATGTGCTGGAATTCCGTGATGGCCGGACGTTTGAGCGCTACTCCCGGCCCCAACGGGTGGGGGATGACATTGTCGGCCGGGTCTGGAGCTTCCGTGATATCACGGCCCGCCGGCGTGCACAGGACCGGGCCCGTGACGCCATCGCAGAGCTGGAGGGTCTCGGCGCGATCGTTAGTTCCTCTGTCGACGCGATCATCGGCATCACCCCGGAGGGTGTGATCACCAGCTGGAATCAGGGCGCCGAACGGCTGTACGGGTATGGTGCGGACGAGGTGGCAGGCCGGGACGTCCAGTTCCTGATTCCGGATCATCTCCGCCTGAGCGAGGAGGCGTTGCTCGCTGATGTCCGGGAGCGCGGTGTAGCGCGGAGTTTCGAGGCGGAGCGCGTGCGCAAAGACGGGACGACGGTCCCCGTTTCCGTGACTATTTCACCCATCCGGGCCGAAGGCGGGGGCGTGCGCGGGATGGCGCAGATTGTCCGCGACGTCACCGGACAACGGCTCGCAGCGGCAGAGCTCCTGGCTGCGCGGGAGGCGGCGCTTGAATCGAGCCGGTTGAAGTCCGAATTCCTGGCGACGATGAGCCATGAGATCCGGACACCGATGAACGGCGTCATCGGCCTGACCGCTTTGTTGCTGGAGACCCCGCTGGATGAGACGCAGCGCCGGTATGCCGAAGGGGTGAGGGGCGCGGGCGAGGTGCTGCTGGCCCTGATCAACGACATCTTGGATCTGTCCAAGCTGGAGGCCGGGAAGGTCGATCTGGACATCGCAGCCTTTGATCCGCGGCTTCTGGTGGAGGAGGTGGCGGGCCTGGTGAGCGAGTCCGCCCGCGCCAAAGGACTGGAACTCATCGCCTACTGCCGCCCGGAGGTGCCGGCGCGGCTGTCCGGAGACGTCGGACGCATCCGGCAGGTCCTGCTCAATCTTGCCTCCAACGCCGTAAAGTTCACGCCGACCGGGGAAGTGTCCGTTCGCGTGCAGCCCGTTGACCTTCATCCCCGTGGGCCTGCGGTGCGGTTTGAAGTCCGTGACACCGGGATCGGAGTTGAGCCAGAAGATCATCTGCGCCTGTTCGAGTCCTTTTCCCAGGCCGATTCCTCCACCACGCGCCGGTACGGCGGGAGCGGTTTGGGGCTGGCGATCTCGCGGCGGCTGACCGAAATGATGGGCGGGGAAATCGGGCTGACCAGCGCTCCAGGTGAGGGCAGCACCTTCTGGATTGTGCTCCCGTTGCAGCCCGCGGTGGACGCCGGGGGCATCGACGAGGCGGCGGTCCGCTTCCCGGATCTGCTGACCGGAGTCAGGGTCCTGGTTGTGGATGACAACGCGACCAACAGGCTGGTGCTGGAGTCCCAGCTCAGGACGTGGAACATGGACCCGGACACCGTCGGCGATGCGCGCGCTGCCCTGGACCGGTGCCGGGATGCGGCCTTCGCCGGACGGCCCTTCGACGTCGTCGTACTGGATATGTGCATGCCGGAGATGGACGGGCTGGAGCTGGCGCGGGCCATCAGCGCCGACGGAGTTCTGGCTCCTACCTCCCTGATTATGCTGACGTCAACGCCGCAGATGGATCCGGCTGAGCTGGCAGCTGCGGGTGTCCGTGAATGGTTGATGAAACCGGTGCGCAGTTCTGAACTCTACGACCGTCTTCTGCGGCTGAGGGGAGGAACGCAGGTGGCCGAACGGCTTTCGGCCCGTGGTGTGCCGGAGAAGCAGAGCATCCCTTCCCGGGGACGCGTACTGGTAGTGGAGGACAACGAGGTGAACCAGCTCGTTGCCCGGGAGATGGTGAAAAGACTGGGCTACCTGGTTGACGTTGTGCCCGACGGGGCGGAAGCCGTCTCGGCCATTGCAGCCGTCTCCTACGCGGCCGTGCTCATGGACTGCCACATGCCGGTGATGGACGGTATTGAGGCCACCAGGACCATCCGCAAGGGCGAGGTGACGGGGCATCTGCCCATCATTGCTATGACCGCAGGCGCCCTGGACGAAGACCGTGAGCGGTGCCTCGCTGCCGGCATGGACGACTACCTCACCAAACCCGTCGACCCCGCCGCCCTGGAGGCGACCCTCGACCGATGGGTTCCGCCGGCCCCGCGGCTGGCGGGGGAAGCGCCAGCGGTGGATCCGACGGCGCTAAACCAGGCACTTCCGCCGACACCGTAAAGTCCACGTCGTCGGAGCAGGGGAAGGTTCCCTCGTGATTATAGGCACGGTACGTTCGTTCCGATTTTTCTCTATGCTGGAGCGAGTTGCCGGTCTAGAATCAGAACACAGCTAGAACGGCACGATCGTACCTATTGGAGATGCCCATGGCGAATGCATTCGGGGACCGGCTCGCAGGTGAAGTCCGGACGCGCCGGGCAGCTTTAGGCCTCACGCAGCAGGATCTCGCCGACATGGCCGGGGTCTCCGAGCGCTTTGTCCGCTTCGTTGAGCAGGGCAAGCCCAGCATCCAGCTGGACTCACTCACCGCCGTGCTGGAAACCCTGGGCCTGGAGCTCCGGCTAGCCGCCCGGGCCAGCCGCGCCGCCCGCGCCCTTGCCGGCCACGGCAAGGCCCAAGAAACAAACCCATGAAGCACCGCGTCGCCGACATCTACAAGGCCGGGGTGCTGGCTGCCCGGCTCGAACGGCACGACGGCGGCACCCGGTTCAGCTATCTGCCGGCGTACCTCGCGTCCGGGGGACCCGCCGTCGCCAGTTCCCTGCCGCTCACCGCCGCGCCCGTCGATTCAGCGGCGGGGGCTGCACCGCCCTATTTCACCGGGCTGCTGCCGGAGGGCCGCCGGCTCAACGCCCTGCGGCGGTCCATCAAGACCAGCGCGGACGATGACCTGTCGCTGCTCATCGCGGCCGGCGGCAACTCGGTGGGCGACGTCCAGATCGTGGGGCACGGAGAGCCGCTGGATCCCGACGAGCATGCTGTCCAGCTGGACCCCAAGCTGCCGGTGGACTTCGACCACCTCCTGGGCGATCCGGACCTGATCGACCCCGTTGCGCTGGCGGGCGTGCAGGACAAACTCTCTGCCGGGATGATCTCACTGCCCGTGGCCAGCGCGGGCAAACGCTTCATCCTCAAACTCAACGCGCCCGAGTTCCCGCATGTGGTGGAAAACGAGCTGGTGATGTTCCGGTACGCGGCCAAATTGCGGATTCCGCTGAGCCGGGTCCAGCTGATCCGGGACATCGCGGGCCGGCCCGGGCTTCTGGTTGAACGTTTCGACAGGGTGCCCATCCCCGGCGGCGGAGCCGACGACGTCCAGCGGCTGTCGGTGGAGGACGGCGCCCAGGTGCTGAAGCTCTACCCGGCAGACAAGTACAACGTGGCTTATGGCCAGGTCTGCCACGCATTGGCAGACTACTGCTCGGCGCCGCTCCCGGCCCTCAGGAACCTGGCGGTCCAGGGGGCGTTTGCCTGGCTGAGCGGCAACGGCGACCTGCACGCCAAGAACGTTTCCATGGTCCAGCAGCCGCATGGCGAGTGGACCATCGCCCCTGTCTACGACATTCCCTCCACCGTGGTCTACGGGGACAAGACCCTTGCGCTGACGCTGAACGGGAAGCGGAGCGGGATCTCGCGCCGGCACTTTCTTGGCTGGGCCAAGGACCTGGGACTGAGTGACCGCACGGCAGCCCAGGTGATGGAGCTCGCCCTGAAGGCGTCAGGTCCGCTGATCGCCGACCTGGAGGCAGGTACCGCGTTCGCCGGGCTCGGAGGTCCGGAGAAGAACGACGACGGCGGCTCGCCGTTCCCGGGCATGGTCACCAGGGCGTGGGTGAAGGAGCTGAAACACCGGCGGAGGCTGCTGGAAGGCTGAGGCACCCGCGGTGACTGCCGCCGTCGTGCGTTGGTTAGAGGTGCTGGATGCCTGCCCGCTGCATGGCGTCCTTGTAGACGTCCACGCTTTTGGCGAGGAGATCCTCCTGTTTTGCTTCGGAAACAGCAAAGGCCCGCCCGCCGAGCGCGCTGGCCTTGTAGATCTTGATGCCGCTGTTCTTCAGGGAAGAATGGTAGGTCTTCTCGAAGAGGGTGAGGAACGTGGAAGCGTCCGTGCCGTGGGCGATGACTGCGGAGACACGGCGGTTGATCTTCAGGAACTGCCGAAAGGGCCGCAGGCCGTCAGTCTTCTCCTGGACGTTCAGCGCCGACGGAAGCTCCGGATCCCGCACCCACGGGTACGCGTTCCACGGCATCACATAGCGCGGATCAAGCTCGGCAAGTTCGTAAATCTGGGTGGCGCGGCGGGCGGCTTCGTCGTCGTTGAAATGGGAGACGAAGCCGGATTCGGTGCCCTTGCCCGGACTGACGTGGAGGCTGACGATCCGGCATTCGTCCTCGTCGTGCACGGGGTCGATGTAGGGGACGACGGACCCTGGCTTCTTTTCCATCAGTTCATCGCAGAGCTGCGTTACCGCCGCGATGTTTGGTTCCTGTAGCAGGGCCTTTTTTTCGTCCCAGTCAATCGTCACGATCTCTCCCTCAGCAGCACGGCGTCCAGAAACAGGCGTCTTAACCCACTCTACGCTTTTGGGCGTATGGGTGCGCAGTGCAAGTTTGCTCCGGACCGGCGCCTGGCCGGGTAACGTCATGATGATGAACAGGAAAACGCTCAAGTCCGACGGCTTTGCCGGCTTCCGGAGCTTCGACAGCCTTGAGATCATCAGGGTTCCGCAGGGCACCGGGGTGTTCGCCGTTCTTCGGCCGAATGAGTTCGAGCCGCACTTCCTGAAGATCAGCACCGCCGGGACCTTCAAGAAAAAGAATCCCACTCTGCCGGCGGACGCCATATGGGCGGAATGGGTGGACGGCGCCGACATTCTCTACCTTGGCAAAGCCGGGCCGGGAAGCAAGGGCAACCGCGGCCTTCGGAATCAGATCAAGGAGTTCCTGGATTTTGGGCGGGGCAGGCCGCCGGGGCATTGGGACGGCCGCCTCATCTGGCAGCTGATCCACACGGATGAACTCATCATGGCGTGGAAAGAGGTGCCCGCCGAAGAAGTAAACCAAGCCGAGGCCGCGTATCACGCAGCCTTTATTGCGGAGCATGGCCGGCTGCCGTTCGCGAATCTCGTGCAGGCCAAGGTGCGGAACTAAGCCAGGCCGCCGTCGTACGTGAAGCGGCCGGCCACCAGCGTTGCCGCAACCGGCATGGCGGCGAATTCCGGGTCCGGCGAGGCCAGCGGATCGGCGTCGAGCACCACCAGGTCCGCCGGGTCCCCGGCCCGGAGCCGGCTCCGGCCCCTAGCTGAAGCGGCAAGTGCCTGCCGTCGGCTGATGCATTCCTGGGGATGCCACGGCCCGCGGGTGTCCTGCCGGGACCGGGTGCTGGCCGCGGACATCGCAGCCCAAGGATCCAGCGGCGCAACCGGCGCGTCCGAACCCAGCGCCAACGTGGCTCCGGCGTTGAGCAGCGACCTCAGCGGAAACGCCCGCTGCGTGCGGCCGCCCCAGTTGGCCTCCGCGGCGTCGCGGTCATCCAGTGCATGCACCGGCTGCACGCTTGCCGTAACCCCCAGACGCCCAAAGCGGGCCAAATCCTCCGTCCGGACAAACTGCGCGTGTTCAATCCGGCCGCCGATCCCTGCTCGCTCGAAGGCATCCAGCGCCACCTGGTTGGCGCCATCCCCGATCGCATGGACCGCCGGGACAAAGCCGTACTCCCGCGCCCGGCTAAGCAGGGACAACAAGTCATCAACGTTGACAGTCAGCAGTCCGTAGCCGCCGTCGGGGTAGGGATCCACACAAAACGCCGTCCGGGTGTTCAGCGAACCGTCAACGAGCACCTTCAGCGGGCCGGCGCGCAGGAGCCCCTTGCCGCCGTCGAGCTCCAGGCCCGTGCGCATGCCGTCGTGGCGGGCCCGCTCCAGGTCCTCCGGGTAGACACCGGCGTCCACCCTCAGGCTGTTGAATCCACCGGCAAAGCGGCGCAGCCAGACGTCACGGTTCCAGGTCATTTCAAAATCAACGACGCCCACAATGCCCCGGGCGGATGCTGCTTCTGCGGCATTGCGGACCCAGCCGTCCACCACTGAGTCCGGAAGTTGGCCCAGCTCACGGGTCAGCGCAAAAGCAGGTTCCTCCCGCAGCAGGCCGCCGGCGTCAACCTCCACCCCAAACCGCCGGGCGGCAGCGCTGTTCAGCCAGACAGAATGCAGGTCGTGGCTGATCAGGGCGGTGGCCTGGCTGCCGGTGGCGGCGTCGAGCATTTCCAGGGTGGGGACGTCCGCCCACAGGGCGTCGCGGAAGCCCACCCCCACCGTGGTGACCGAAGGATCGGCGTCGCGAACGGAAAGTCCGACGTCGGCCGCCGCCTCTCGCGCGGATGCGGCGGCGGACAGGTCCAGCCTGCTTGAATGCAGCGCCCACTGGGTCATGTGGACGTGCTCGTCCCAGAGCCCCGGAATGACGTAGCGCCCGTCCAGGCTGACCACGCGGGCGTCGCCCGGGATCCCGGCGCCGGCACTGATCCGGGTCACCACGCCGTCAACGATGTAAAGGTCCGAGACTGTGTCCTCGCCGGGCTGTCGGACGGAGGTCAGGACGATGTTGTTCACAGTTTCAATTCTGATAGCTCAGTCGCGGAGCAGGACTCTGACCCGACGGGAACATTGATGAAGGGTTTCGCAGCAGTCTCCACGTACCGACGCTGCCGGCCTCGAGGGCCTAGGTTGCGGGGCCCTTGAGCCGTTCCATCTCGCGGCGGTCCTTCTTGGTGGGACGTCCCGCGCCACGGTCGCGCTGCGGGAGGCCCAGTGCCGGCGCCACCGGCCTTGGCGGCGTGTGGTCGGTGAAGCAGTGCGAAGCCACCTCTGCGCCGACGCGTTTGGCGATCAGGCGGCGGACTTCGAGGGTGCGTTCGAAGCCGGACATCCGCACGGTGACGGTGTCGCCCGTGACCAGAGTGGCCGAGGCTTTGGCCGGGCTTCCGTTCAGCCGCACGTGCCCGGCCCGGCACGACGCGGTGGCGGCAGAGCGTGTCTTGTAGGCGCGGATCGCCCACAGCCACGCATCAATGCGGACGCTGGCGGGGGAGGACGGAAGGATGGTCATGGCTGGCACCGAGTATACGGCGTCGGTCTCCTACGGTCCCTCCCGGAAAATACACAGCCGCGAGCGGCAGGCTGCCCGGGCTGTTCTAAGTCCGCTGCCCTACGCCACAAGGTTCGCGGCAGCGGTGTCCATGTGCTCGCGGATTGTGTTCCGGGCCAGCGAGGCGTCTCCGGTCTCGATGGCGGTGACGATGTCGTAGTGCCGGTCCACGCTCATGTTCTTCACACCCTTGTCCCGGCCCGCGAACATGATGGACATGCGGATGGACCCTTCCAGCGACTCCCAGGAATGCAGCAGGGTTTCGTTGCCGGTCAGGCGGCACAGGGTCCGATGGAATTCCAGATCCGATTCGATGCGTTCCTGCAGGCTGGCCTTCTCTGCGGCGGCCATGGCTTCGATGGCGGCCCGCAGCGAGGTGATGACGTGCTCCCGGTCCGGGAGTTCGCACAGGGTGCGGGCCGCCAGGGATTCAAGTGCTGCCCGGACGGAGTAGATGTCGCGGATTTCCTTCTCATCCAGGTGCCGGACGGAAAGCCGGCCCCGGGGCCCGGGGGAGAGGAGGCCTTCCTGTTCGAGTTGGCGCAGCGCTTCCCGCAACGTGCCGCGGCTGATCTGGAGCATTTCCGACAGCTCGGTTTCCACCAGATGCCGCCCCGGTTCCAGCTCGCCGCTGGTGATGGCGGCGCGCAGTGCCGAGAGGGCCTGCTCGCGAAGGCTCTTCTTTTGCAGTCCCAGCAGCGTTGCTCCGGCCATCATGGTACTTCCTCAATGTTAGTGGTCAACTGTCTACAGTCGATGTGTTAACTGTCGATGGTACGCCAGAAGCGCGGCGCCAGCTGGTGCGGCCCCGCGCTTCCGGCGAAACGCTTCTACTTCAGCTCGGCGAGCACTTTTGCCACGATCTTCTGGACCGTGAGTCCGTAGCGGTCGTGGAGCGTCGGGAGCGCGCCGGCGTCGAGGAACTGGTCCGGCAGCGCCACCGGCACCACGCGTTTGCCAAGTCCGGCGGTGACGATGGCGGACGCAACCGTTTCGAAGAGGCCTCCGATCACGCTGTGGTTTTCCAGCGTCACGGCGAGGCGGTCGGTGTTGATTTCGGCCAGGACGGTGGCGGCGTCGAACGGTTTGATGGTGGGTGTGTGGACGACGGCGACGTCCACGTTGTGTGCCGCGAGGGCTTTCGCTGCCTGCAGGGCGCGCATGGTCATCAGCCCGGAGGAGATGAAGACAACGTCGTTGCCGCCGCGCAAAACCTTGGCTTTGCCGAGCTCGAAGGTGTAGTCGTATTCGTCCAGGACCGTGGGCACGTTGCCGCGGAGCAGGCGCAGGTAGGTGGGTCCGTCGCTGGCGGCGAGTTGGGGGACGGCCTGTTCGATGTCGATCGAGTCGCAGGGGTCCACGATGGTTAGGTTGGGCATGCCGCGGAAGATGGCCATGTCCTCGGTGGCCTGATGGCTGGGTCCGTAGCCGGTGGTAAGGCCCGGGAGCCCGCCGACGATGTTGACATTCAGGTTTGGTTCGGCGCTGTCGAGGCAGAGGAAGTCGTAGGCGCGGCGTGCGGCGAACACGGAGTAGGTGGAGGCGAACGGGATGAGCCCGGTTTCGGCCATGCCTGCGGCGGCGCCGAAGAGGAGCTGTTCGGCCATGCCCATCTGGAAGAACCGTTCGGGGTACGCCTGGGCGAAGATGTGCATGTCGGTGTATTTGCCGAGGTCCGCCGTGAGGCCGACAATCTTGTCGTTCTCCTGCGCGGCTTTGACGAGCGCATGCCCGAACGGTGCGGAGGCAGTTTTCTGGCCGGGGTCGGCGAAGGACGCGATCATTGCCGACGTCTTCAATTTCGGTGCGGGTCCCGTGGAAACAGCTGCGGCGCTCATAGGGCGTCCTTTCCTTCGTAGCCGGCGGTCAGCTGTTCGCGGCACGTCTTCCATTCGTGTTCTTCGATGCGCATGAAGTGCGCCTTTTCGCGCTCCTCCAGCAGCGGGACGCCGCGGCCCACCTTCGTGTCGCAAAGGATCACGGAGGGACGTCCGACGGCGGCGGCCTGGGCGGCTGCGTTGTCGAACGCTGCGAGCAGCGCGGCGATGTTGTTGCCGTCGATGCGCTGGGTGTACCAGCCGAATGCTTCCCACTTCTCGGTGACGGGTTCGGTGCGGAGGACGTTGTCGGTTTTGCCGTCGGCCTGGAGGGCGTTGATGTCCACCATGGCGGTGAGGTTGCCGAGCTGGTGGTGGTGGGCGCCCATGGCCGCTTCCCAGGTGGAGCCTTCGTCGAGTTCGCCGTCGGAGAGGAAGTTATAGATCCTGGCCGAAGAGCCTTGGTAGCGCAGGCCCAGGGCCATGCCGACGGCGATGGGGAGGCCGTGGCCCAGGGATCCGCCGGAGATTTCCATGCCGGGGGTGTAGGTGGACATCCCGGACATCGGCAGGCGGGAATCGTCCGAGCCGTACGTTTCGAGTTCGGTCACGGGGATGGTGCCGGCTTCGGCGAGGGCCGCGTAGTGTCCGATTGCATAGTGCCCGGTGGAGAGCAGGAACCGGTCCCGGGCCTCCCATTCGGGGTCCTCGGCGCGGAAACGGAGCTGGTCCGAGTACACGGCGGCCAGCATGTCGGCGGCGCCGAGAGCCTGACCCACGTAGCCCTGGCCCTGCACCTCGCCCATGTTCAGGGCATGGTGCCGGATCCGGAACGCCGCGGCGCCGACGCGTTCGAGGCGTTCTGAATCGGTTTCGTGTGACATGCCTTCCTTCTGGGGGAGTTCGTGTGAGTGCAGTTCCTGAGTCACGGTCATCAGACGCTCACTGACTGGGGCGTGCTTTTGGTGGCCTCATCCGCGAGCTGGCGCTCGCGCTTGCCCCAGGTCTCCCGGGTGACCAAGGCGGCCCACAGGCCGATGGCCGCGTAGAAGCTGAAGAGGATCGCAGGACCCATCCAGCCCAGGGCTACGAAGAGCAGGGTGGTGACGAAGGGCGTGAACCCGGAGACCATGGCCGAGATCTGGTAGGCAAGTGAGGCACCGGAGGAGCGGGTCTTGGCCTGGAACAGTTCAGGGAACCACGCGCCCTGGGCGCCGGCAAGGGAGTTCTGGCAGACGGCGTAGGAGATCACAATGGTGGCGATCACGAAGATGAACATTCCGGTGTTCAACAGCAGGAACATGGGGATGCCGAACAGCACGGCGAAGGCTGTGGACCAGATATATAGGGGCCGGCGGCCGATCCTGTCCGTGAGCCGGGCCCAGGCCATGGTGGCGAAGATGCCGATGGCCGAGGCGATGCAGAGGGCCACCAGGGTCTGGGTCTTGTCAGCCAGCTGCTGGGTGTGGAGGTAGGAAATCATGTAAGTGATGGACACGGCGTAGCCGGCGGTCTCCGCAATACGCAGGCCGATGCCTCGGACGATGCTTCGCCAGTCCGTCTTGATGACCTCCATGATGGGGTTCTTGACGATGGAGCCGCTCTCCTTGACCTCGTCGAAGACCGGGGACTCCGGGACCTTCGAGCGGATGATCAGGCCAACGGCCACCAGCACGATGCTGGCCAGGAACGGGACGCGCCAGGCAAGTTCGCCGCCCAGGTTCACGCTGACCAGGAAGACGAGGTTCGCCAGGAGGAGTCCAACGGGGAAACCGGCCTGGACGATGCCGGTGTACTTGCCTTTGGACTTCCAGGGCGCGTGTTCGTAGCTCATCAGGATGGCGCCGCCCCATTCAGCGCCGAAGGCGAGGCCCTGGACCACGCGGACGAAGACGAGCAGGGCCGGAGCGAGCAGACCAACCTGCTCGTACGTGGGCAGGAGGCCGATGAGGAACGTGGCGACGCCCATGAGGATCAGGGAGGCCACCAGGACGGGCTTGCGGCCTACCTTGTCGCCCAGGTGGCCGCCGATGATGCCGCCGATGGGGCGGGCGGCGAAGCCGACGCCGAGGGTGGCGAAGGCTGCCAGCGTGCCCGTCACCGGATCGCCGGTGGGGAAGAACGCCGTGCCGAAGTACAGTGCAGCCGCGGTGCCGAAGCCGATGAAGTCATACGTCTCGATAACGGCGCCAACGCCGGACCCGATTGCGACGCGCTTTGCGTCCTTTGTGCCATGCACGTGACCGCGCATTTTGAGAGCCTCATTGCTCATTGCTGAATCCCTTTCGAAGAGCGAGGAACGCTTCCGCACCGTCGCTGTCGACTGTTAACAAATGATATGCCAGTGTGACCCGCATCATGCGTCAATGTCAACAGTCAATGTTTGAGGTTGACTGTCAACAATGAAATCATCTACAGTGATTCACATCACCACCCACTCGTTCAGAGGATCAACGACGATGTTCAATTCCCGACTCGGCTGCTCGTCCATCAGCTTCAGGCACCAAGACCTGCCGGCCGCTCTGCGGACCATCAGCGGCCTGGGCTTCGACGAAATCGATCTCGGCGCCCTCCCGGGGGTGTGCGACCACGTCCCGTACAACCTCGATGACGCGGCCGTCACCGCTGTGACTGCGGAAGTTGCCGCTTCCGGGCTGCGCGTCCGTTCCGTCAACGGAGATATCGGCGACCTCAACGTAGTGCTCGACGACGGCCAGCAGGTTTCCCGCGAACGGCACCTCGAGGCGCTGCTCACGCTCGCCGCCAACACCGGGGCGAAGGCGCTGGTCCTTCCGTGCGGGGCGCTGAGCCACGAACCGGTTCGGAGCGTCGACGAGGACCTGGACCAAATTGCCGCCCACCTGATCCATGCCGGACAGCGGGCGGCGGAGTTCGGTGTCGAGCTCTGGACCGAATCCCTGCACTTCCTGAGGTTCTGCTGGAACCTGGAACGCGCGGAACTGCTGGCCGGGCGGCTGGCGGATACCGGCGTCGGAATTGTTATGGACTTCAGCCATATTGTCGCCGCCGGCGAAGATCCGCTGGAGTACCTCTCCCGCCACGAGGGCCGGATCTCCCACGTCCACCTCCGCGATGCCGTGCCCGGCAACATCAACCTCAGCATCGGCAACGGCCAGGCAGACTTCGCCGCCGGGCTCAGCGGCCTCGCGGCGAGCGGCTACACCGGCCACTTCTCCCTCGAGCTCGAAACCAGCGACGTCACGCACGACGAAGGCCCCGCGGCCGCCGCCAAGGCTGCCAGCTGCATCACCGACCTCATCTGACACAACACACCATCCAAGGAGCATCATGAACACCGCCATCCAGCGCACCGCCGTCCTCACCGGGGCAACCTCGGACCGGGGCATCGGCATCACCACGGCCCGCCGCTACGCCAGCAAGGGCTGGGCGGTGGTGATCCTGGACCTCGATGGCGAGAAGTCCGCCAAGGTCGCCGCCGACATCGGCAATGAATTCAACGTGCCTGCCTTCGGCCGCGAGATCGACGTCGCCAACGAAAGCTCCGTCAACACCGCCTACGCGGCGGTCAAGGCGGAGATCATTGCCGGCATCCTGCCCCCGGTCGGAGCCCTCGCCAACATCGCCGGCATCACCTCCCCGGTCCCGTTCCTGGAGACCACGCTGGAGCTCTGGCACAAGGTGATGGACGTCAACGCCACCGGCACCTACCTGGTGACCAAGGCGTTCCTGCCGGACATGATCGAGAACGGCTGGGGCAGGATCGTCAACATGTCCTCGGTCTCCGCCCAGCGCGGCGGCGGCGTGTTCGGCAAGGTCCCCTACTCCGCCGCGAAGGCCGCGATCCTGGGCCTGACCAAGGCGCTGGCCCGCGAAATTGGCGCCACCGGCGTCACCGTGAACGCCATCACGCCCGGCGCCGTGGATACCAACATCCGGGTGGGCAGCACCGACGAGCAGGAAGCCGCCATCAACGCCGGCATCCCCCTGGGGCGGAACGCCACGACCGAAGAGATCGCGGCCGTCATCACGTTCCTGTCCTCCGAGGAATCCGCGTACCTCACCGGAACCACCATCGACATCAACGGCGGAAGCCACATCCACTAACAGCGCTCCACCCAGAAGACTAAGTCCACGTCAGAGAGCCCACCATGACCAAGATTTTCAACAATCCCTCCGAATTCGCAGAAGAGGCCCTGGCCGGATTCTGCGACATCCATTCCGGGCTGGTGCGTCAGGTCCCCGGCGGCGCCGTGCGGCGCCACCGCCCCGCCGAGCCCAAAGTGGCGGTCCTCGCCGGCGGCGGTTCCGGACACTACCCGGCGTTCGCCGGGCTGATCGGCACCGGACTGGCCGACGGCGCCGTGGTGGGCAACATCTTCACGTCGCCTTCGGCGCAGCAGGCCTACGCCGTGGCCAAGTCCGCGGATTCGGGCGCCGGCGTCATCTTCACCTACGGCAACTACGCCGGGGACGTGATGAACTTCGGCATGGCCAGCGAACGCCTCGCCGCCGAAGGGATCCAGGTCGAGAACGTCCTGGTCACCGACGACATCGCCAGCGCACCGCCGTCGGAATCCGACAAACGCCGCGGCATCGCCGGTGACTTCACGGTCTTCAAGATCATGGGCGCTGCAGCTGAGGCGGGCGCTGACCTGGCCGTCGTCGTCCGCCTGGGCCGGAAGGCCAACAGCCTGACGAGGACCATCGGCAGCGCTTTCCACGGCTGCACGTTTCCCGGCGCCGACGCCCCGCTGTTTACGCTCCCGGACAAGCAGATGGGCCTCGGCCTGGGAATCCACGGCGAACCCGGCCTGTTCGACACCGATTTGCCGTCCGCCAAGGAACTCGGCCAGGAATTTGTGGCCCGGCTGCTGGCCGAAACCCCGCCCGGCGCCGGCGACCGGCTCGCGGTGATCCTCAATGGGCTGGGGTCCACCAAGCACGAGGAGCTCTTTGTCCTCTGGCTGACCGTGGCCCCGCTCCTGCGGGACGCCGGCTACACGCTGGTGAAGCCCGAGGTGGGCGAGCTCGTCACCAGCCTCGACATGTCCGGCGTCTCCCTCACCATCACCTGGCTGGATGCGGAGCTGGAACCGCTCTGGACGGCGCCCGCGGAAACCCCTGCGTACCGCCGAGGAACTACCGCCGTTCAGTCAGGGGACGCCTCCGGCGAGGAAACGTCCGACGCCGGGACGGCCGATGCGCCATTCGAGGCCGACGCCGACTCCCGCACCTACGCCGTCCAGTGCGTTGCGGCGCTCGAAGCCGCCCGCCAATCGCTGCATGCGGCCGAGTCGCGGCTGGGGGACCTCGATGCCGTGGCCGGCGACGGTGACCACGGCCGCGGAATGGTCCGCGGGATCGACGCCGCCGCCACAGCAGGCGCCGCGGCCGGTACCCGAGGTGCCGGGGCGGGCTCGGTCCTGGTCGCCGCCGGTGACGCCTGGGCAGACAAGGCCGGCGGCACCTCCGGAGTTCTATGGGGTGCGGGGCTGCGGGCGTTGGGCGAATCCTTGGGGGACCAGAGGGTCCCTGGCGCCGAGGAACTGGCGGCCGGAATGAGCGCCTTCGCTGCCAGAATCACTGACCTGGGGAAGGCCGGACCGGGCGACAAGACAATGGTGGATGCGCTCCTGCCGTTCACGGAAGCCTTCACCCGGCTGGTGCAGGAGGGTGCAGAACCGCGTCAGGCCTGGGCCTCCGCGGCCCTTGACGCTGTGGCGGCGGCCGAGGCCACGGCCGCACTCCGCCCACTGAAGGGACGGGCGCGGCCACTGGCGGAGAAGAGCCTGGGCACGCCGGACCCCGGAGCAACGTCCCTCGCCATGATTTTCACCGTCATGGGGCCGTTCCTGGCAGGTTCGGGCCAGCCCGGCTCCAGCCAATCACGCATCACATCCAACCAGACCGCAAGGGCACTTTCATGACCATGGACCCAGCAACCCCCACTCCAGCAACCCCGGGACTGCGTCTGGTCCTGGGCGCCGATGAGGCCGGCGTCGACTACAAAAACCGCATCCTGGCCGACCTGCAGGACGACCCGAGGATCAGCGAAATCATCGACATCGGGGTCAACCGGAGCGACGCCCCGGCGGACTTCGTCAGGCCCTACCCGTACGTTGGTATTGCGGCGGGAGAGCTGATCCGCGACGGGCGTGCCGACCGTGCCATTCTGTTCTGCGGGACGGGAATCGGTGTGGCGATTGCCGCCAAAAAGGTGGACGGAATCCGCGCCACGACGGCCCATGATTCGTTGTCCGTGGAGCGGTCCGTACTGTCCAATGACTGCCAGGTCCTCGCCATGGGGCAGCGCGTTGTGGGAGTGGAACTGGCCAGCAGGCTGGCCCGAGAATGGATCGGCTACACGTTCGACCCCAGCTCGGCCTCGGCGGACAAGGTCAAGGTGCTCACGGACTTCGAGGGCTGCT
Organism: Pseudarthrobacter sp. MDT3-1; assembly: GCF_054510755.1. Taxonomy (NCBI): domain Bacteria; kingdom Bacillati; phylum Actinomycetota; class Actinomycetes; order Micrococcales; family Micrococcaceae; genus Pseudarthrobacter; species Pseudarthrobacter sp. MDT3-1. The sequence goes on from NZ_JBTNDX010000026.1 coordinate 25,513, forward strand.
CCTAGGCTTCCCGGGTGGCGGGGGACTTGGTCTGCGCCGGATCGCGTTCCGCGAGTGAGCCGATGGCGTCGTCGATCTTCTTCAGGACCTCAGGCTCCAGCGTCACACCCGCAGCGGCCACGGTGTCTGCGAGCTGCTCAGGGCGCGACGCCCCGACGATGGCGGAGGCCACGTTCGGGTTCTGCAGCACCCAGGCAACCGCGAGTTGGGGCATGGTGAGCCCGGCTTCCGCGGCGATCGGCTTGAGGTCCTGGACACCGGCGAGGACGTCGTCACGCATCCAGCGCTGGATCATCCTGGCGCCGCCCTTGTCATCCGTGGCGCGGCTGCCTTCGGGCGCAGGCTGGCCGGGCAGGTACTTTCCGCTCAGCACACCCTGCGCCATGGGGGACCAGACGATCTGGGATACGCCCAGCTCCTCCGACGCCGGCACAACCTCGGCCTCGATGACGCGCCACAGCATGGAGTACTGCGGCTGGTTGGAGATCAGCTGGAAACCCAGTTGCCTGGACAGGGCATGGCCCTCGCGGAGCTGCTCCGCGGTCCACTCGCTGACGCCGATGTACAGCGCCTTGCCTTGGCGGACAATGTCCGCGAACGCCTGCATGGTCTCTTCCAGCGGCGTTTCGAAGTCGTACCGGTGGGCCTGGTAGAGGTCCACGTAGTCCGTCTGGAGCCGGCTGAGCGAGCCGTTGATCGACTCCATGATGTGCTTGCGGGACAGGCCCAGATCGTTTTTGCCCTTGGGGCCGGTGGGGCCGAAGACCTTGGTGAAGATCTCCAGGGACTCCCGGCGTTCGCCCTTCAGTGCCTCGCCGAGGACTGTTTCCGCTGCTGTGTTGGCGTAGACGTCCGCCGTGTCAAAGGTGCTGATGCCGGCGTCGAGCGCGGCCCGCACGCACTGGGTGGCGACGTCGTTCTCCACCTGTGAGCCGTGCGTCAGCCAGTTGCCGAACGTGATTTCCGAGACTTTGAGGCCGCTGTTTCCGAGGTATCTGAATTCCATGGTTTCCACGCTAGCGGAGAAAGTTATTGAGGGAAAGGGCTTTCCGCAAACGCACGACGGCGTTGCGGCCGCCCCCCGCGATCAGCGGCGGCGGAGTTCCGCGTACTCCAGGGACGGCACTATCGCCCCGGCGTCGCGCTCCACGACGTTGGTCCCAGGCGGCACCAGTTCGTCGATCGCGTCCAGCACGGACTCCCCCAGGAGGGTGTCCGCGGCCTTGAGATAGGCCTTGAGATGGTCCTCGGTGCGCGGGCCGATGATCACACTGCTGACGGCGGGGTGGTTCAGCGCGAACCCGATGGACAGTTCCACGAGCGAGATTTCCAGCTTGTCGGCCAGCCGGGCCAGCGCGTCCGCAGCCAGCAGCTTCCGCTCGCTGGACGGCCCGGAAATGTCGGAGCGTCCCGGAAGTGAGTGCACTCGGGTTGGCGGTTTCCCGGCATCGAGGACGAACTCGCCGGACAACCAGCCCCCGGCCAGCGGACCGTAGGCGAGTACACCCAGGCCGTACTGCTGCGCAACGGGCAGGACATCGCGTTCGTTGCCGCGGACCAGCATCGAATAGGGGACCTGGTTGGCTACGGGCGGGATCAGGTGGTTGGTGGTGGCCAGCCACTGGGCCTCCACGAGCTGCGCCGGGGTGAACACCGAGGTGCCGTAGTAGAGGATCTTTCCCTGCCGGATGAGGTCGTTCAGGGCGGTGATGGTCTCGAGCACGTCGGTGTTGTAGTCCGGCCGGTGCGCCTGGTACAGATCGATCCGGTCTGGATGATGCGGATGCTTTCATCCGCGCCGGTGGGGGCGCCGCCTGCCTGGAGGCCGCCGGCTGCGCCGCCCGACCCTTAGCCAAAGTTCATGGTGCCCAGTATGAGCGGGCTGATGGGCGTGCCGGACCGCCCGAACACGCGAAGTTCGCTGAGGCTCATCCCCGGCTCCTCACAATCGATTTCCCACGCGGATTGCTCTGGATCGTCACGACGCTACACAAATTCGGGGCCAGCCCGCAGGAAGATGCCACAGTGCTTCGCTTTTCGTAGCACGGGGTAACGCGGGCCGGGGCAGCGACGGTTTGTGACGGCCCGGGAGCCGCACGGTCCTCAGCTCCGGTCGGCAGGCAGCTTGGCCTTGAGGACGTTCGCGTGGCCGGACAACGACACCAGCGATCCGGTGTCCAGCAGGGACAGGGGCGCGGGGGTGGGCGGCTTCGTGAAGGAGCGGGCGGCTCCAAGGCCGGCGCTCTCACGGCTGGGGTCGCGGTTGGAATTGTCCCGCGCAGGGTTGTCCTGGTGCAGCGCTGACTCCACCAACGGAGCCACCGCTTCCACCTTCGCCGCGGGAACGGAGGGACCGGGAAGATCGCGGACCGAGATCTTGATTTCGGGGGCGGCCGCCCGGGCGCGCGCCATGGCCCGGGCATCTGCTTCGGCCACCGCGGCAGCCCAGTCCTCGGCGAGCACCGGGGGTTCCTTGCGGGCCGCGGTGAGCAGCGGGTGATGCTCCACTGCATGGTGGAAGCGGGGCCGGAGTTCGGAGGGTTTCAGGAAGGTGCGGGCGTCTTGAAGGGCTTTGCGCCAGCTGCCCGGCGCGCTCACTGCGGCCACGGCGGCCGCGCTGTGGGCAAACATCGTGGACAGGGCTGCGCCGGTTGTCGTCCGTGGGGCGCCGGCCCGTGCCACCAATGCTGCCCGCAGCACCCCGGCGCGGGCCGGCTGGCCGGCAGACGGGGCGGCAGCGCCGTCGTCGTGCGTTCCGTCGGGGGCGCCCGACGGCGGCACGGACTCCCCGGTCAGGCGGACCAGGGGGAGGGTTTCGTGTTTGGGGAGCCGCCCAAAGAGGGCCATTACGGTCAGCACAAACAGCCGCCCGGCGCCGGCAAGCAGCAAGGTGATGACCACCAGCAGGAACAGGCCCAGGAACATCAGGAGCGCCAGGCCGAGCGTGCCGAAAAAAGTCAGGTTGAGAGCGATCGTCGTTGAATCTCCCACGTCATCTCTCCTCTCTGCCGGCGGCGGAGTCCGTCCCGGCACTCATCACCACGGGCAACAGCCCTCCTCCACCTTACGGACTATTTTTCGGTCCTGCCGCTCCCGGGCGGGGTTCGTCCGAGGTTGTTTCGAAGCTGTTACCGGATATGACAACACCGGCTGCGGCCTATAGTCGGAAGGGATCCACGAGGCCGCCGAAAGCGGTCCGGACAACCGCGACAGGAGCACCATGACCGAGAACCCGATCCACGCCGGCAACTGCGTTTGCCTGTCCGGCGAGGCCTACGCGGACTGCTGCGGACGGTTCCATAATGGCGGGGCCGAAGCCGCCACAGCGGAGCAGCTGATGCGCTCCCGCTACAGTGCGTTTGTCCTGCGGAACGCCGAATATCTCCGGAAAACCTGGTATCCGGACACCGCCCCTTCGGATCTGGAGCTGGATCCTGCCATGGAGTGGCGCCGCTTGGACATCCTGTCCACGAGCCGCGGCGGCCCGCTGGATACTGAGGGGACCGTGGAGTTCAAGGCCCACTTCCGGCACGACGGCGAACGCGGAGTCCACCACGAAACCAGCCGTTTTGTCCGCGAGAACCGCCGCTGGTACTACGTCGACGCCGTGATGCTCGCCTAGCCCCCGTTGTACGTTTCGTCCGGCGTGAAGCCTGCCCGGTCCACCTTGCGGTGGAAGTGCATGCCCGCCAGGCCGCCGAGCACGGCACCCACCAGCGCGACCAGGGCCACCACAACGGCGGCAATGATGCTGGTGAGCGTCAGTTCGCCTTCGTTGATGGGGATCCGGGGGAAGCTGTTCAGGTTGGCCAGGACGTTGAACTGCTGGCCGGCGATGATGCCCAGCAGAGCAATCACCACCGCGGCAATAAGCGCCCAGATCCACACCATAAAACCCTGCCGGGCGCCGTTGAACCGGGCCATCCGGCCGGCAACGTAGCCGCCGGAGTAGTAGGAGACGAACAGGACCACCAGCAGGACAATGATGCCCACCAGCCCGACGGCGCCGTTGGTCGTCACCTGGTTGACGGCCTCGTTCACGTCGGTGTTGTTCGCCAGGCCTACCGCGGTTCCGGCTGCGGCCACAAAGGCTGTGAGCAGGACGGCCATGCCGGTGGCAGCGAGCCAGCCGAAAAAGGCCGAGCCCACTTTGATGCCGCCGAACTGTTCCTTCTCCCTGGCTACGGCCGTCTGCTGGTCGGTCAGGCGCGGATCCGTCAGGCGTGGATCCAGCACCGAAGCGTCGGCCATCGGCGCTGGGGCTGCCCGGGCATATCCCGGCTCGGCATAGGACTCTGGCGTCTGTTCGAAGGCTCGCGTGGGCTCGCCACTGGCGAAGGATTGATCACGAGCAGTTTCATTCCGTAGATTCGCGTTCCGCGTCGTCGGCGGAAGCCTGTCCTCTGGGTCCGTTTGGTTGCTCATGGGTCAACTCAACCACTGGTGACCAGCGATAACAAGGATGCTTATGAGTTGCTAGCGGTACTTCCGGTGCAGGTTCTCCTTGGTGGACGCCCCCGGCGTGGCATCGGCGATCCACGGGCCGGTGCCCTCCGACGGATCCAGTACGCCCGCCTCAAGCCAGGTGTAATCCCCGGCCAGGACCTTGCGCGAAAGGATGTGGTCGACGTCGTCCGTGTTCCGCCACAGCTGGTCAAAGTACTCGTCAATGCGGACGCGGGCCTGCTCGCAATATGCCTCTGCAAGTTCGTAGGCACTGGCGGCACGTTCGGGCGTGGTGCGAAGGATCATCTCTGCCCGGGAACAGCAGGCGGCCATGGCGAACAGCTCGGCGCCGATATCCACCACCCGGCCCAGGAACGCCTGCTTGTACTCCAGCTTCGCCTGCCAGCGCCCCATGCCGTAGAACGTCTGGCGGGCCAGCCGGCGCGAGGACCGTTCCACAAAGCGCAGTTGCTTGGCCAGCCTGCCGAAGTCGCTGTAGGACCGGGGGTCCATTCCGGCGCCGGCCACCAGTTTGGGCAGCCAGCGGGCATAAAAACCTGAAGCCCCGACGGCGGCCCTCGCTTTGTCCTGGAGGCTCGCGTCCACGGACGCAAGGTCGCCCGCGGCGGCCAGGTGGGCGTCCACGGCTTCCCGGGCGATGAGGAGTTTCATGATCTCCGAGGAGCCCTCGAAGATCCGGTTGATCCGGAGGTCGCGCAGCTGCTGCTCGGCCGGAACCGCGCGTTCTCCCCGGGCTTCCAAGGACTCCGCCGTCTCGAAGCCACGGCCGCCGCGGATCTGGACCAGTTCGTCGGCGATCCGGTAGCTGATCTCGGAGGACCACAGCTTGGCCAGGGCAGCCTCGATCCGCACGTCCTTCTGCCCGGCGTCGGCGAGTTCCGCGGACAGTTCGAAGACGGCGTCCAGGGCGAAGGCCGACGCGGCGATAAAGGCGATCTTCTTGCCCACGGCCTCGTGCTTGCCCACCGGCTGACCCCACTGGGTGCGGGCGTTGGACCATTCCCGGGCGATCTTCAGGCTCCAGCGGCCGGACGCGACGCACAACGCCGGCAGGGAAAGCCGGCCCGTGTTCAGAGTGGTGAGGGCGATCTTCAGGCCCTGGCCCTCGCGGCCCAGCCTGTTTGCCGCAGGCACCCGCACCTGGTGGAAGCGGGTGACACCGTTTTCGATCCCACGCAGCCCCATAAACGTGTTGCGGTTCTCCACGGTGATGCCGGGGGAGTCCATTTCCACCACAAAGGCGCTGATGCCGCCCTTATGTTCGGTGCCGTCCTTATCGGTGTGGGCCGGCACCACGGCCATCACCACCACCAGCTCGGCGATCACACCGTTGGTGGTCCAGAGTTTCACGCCGTCCAGGACGTAACTCCCGCCGTCGTCCGTGGGAACGGCGGTGCTGCCCATCCGGGCGGGATCGCTGCCCACGTCCGGTTCCGTCAGGAGGAAAGCCGTGATGGCGCCGGCGGCGCAGCGCGGCAGGTACTCGCGTTTCTGGTCCGGCGTGCCAAAGACCTTCACGGGCTCGGGGACGCCGATGGACTGGTGCGCGGAGATCAGGGCGCCAATGCTCGGGTGGACACTGCCGAGCAGCGCCAGGGCCCGGCCGTAGTAGACCAGGGACAGGCCGAGCCCGCCGTACTCCTGCGGGATTTTCATGCCAAAGACGCCCAGGCCCGCCAGGCCCTGGAGGTACTCGTCCGGGATCCGGGCCTCGCGTTCGATCACGCGCCCGGACATGGTGCGGGCGTACGCGGTGAGGCGCTCCATGAAGGCCTCACCGCGTACCACGTCATCGGCGTTCGCTTTCGGCCAGGGGTGGATGAGGCTGAGGTCGAAATTCCCCAGGTAGAGTCCCTTGGCGAAGCTGGGCCGGTCCCAGTCGAGTTCGCGGGAGGCTTCAGCAAGTGCCCGGGCGTCCGCCGCGGTGGCTTCGGGCCCAATATTGGCCGCGGCGACGGGGACTTCGGCGTCCGGGGCATCCGTGGCAGGAACTTCGGTGGCAGGTGGGTTCGTGGCGGGACTGTCAGTGGCGAAGCTCATGGGGTATCTCCTCTGACCGGGATGGCCGGTTCAAGCCATGGATCCGCCGGGTTGGAGAACCCTTCAGCTGTCTCTCAACATTACCCGCGGGTAGTTTCCAGTGCTAGGGGATGGCTGGCCCTGGAAGTCCCCCGGGGATCCGGTGGAGGCGTGGTGGACCAGCCTGTCCCAGCCGCTGTTGATCCCGTGGACCACCGTCAGCAGCGTCGTGGAGGCGAGGAACCAGGCGAACTTGCCTACCCCAACCATGACCAGGGCCAGGAAGCCCGCTGTCAGGACGAAGGCCACCAGGACCAGGCCAAACACCAGGGTTCCGATGAACACCATGGTGGCCGTCTCCACTGCACTTAAGTCGAACTGCATTGTTCCCCCTGCTGCGCCGTTGCTTCGGTTGAGATCAGTAGCATGAGCGTAGGGGGTGCTGAGGCGTCCCAGCCAGACCTGCCCCGCCGTCACGGCGGGTTGATGCGGGATCGCAATGCTACCGGGACGTAGGTCACGGAGCGGTCGCGGAAGTCACTGTCCGCGCTTGCCTTCAGTCGTCGTCGAACTCCGGGGCGGCCTGGTTCAGGACCGCGAAGTCGGCGCCGAGCCCCACCTCAACCTGGGAACCGTTGTCCAGCCTGACTTCAACCTCGTACGCGACGTTCCCGTCATTTTCCCGTTCCACCTCGATGACACTGCCCTGGCCCACCCTGGCCAATGCGGCGTTCGCGGCCTGGTCATGGTCCGCAGTGTTAAGTGGTGCCAGATTGGAATCGTCGTCCCGCTCAGGCCCCGGGACGGTGGACACCGGCACTGACCGGTCGACGTTGACCCCGATCTTGCTCAAGGGCTGATCTCCGCTGGTCCCGGTGCTCGCGGCGACCGCCACTGTCGCGCCACCCAGAATGACAGCCGCAGCCGCCAGGCCGGTGATCAGTGCAGCTTTTTCACGCATGACAAACTCCTCTCAGGTGATCTAAACAGTGTGCTCCCGCGGCCAGCAAGGTACAACGATTATTCGGTCGCGGGGCCTGCGTTAACCTTGTAGTTGGCAGCTTTCGCGATCCGCGCTGCCCAACCATCCCCCAGCAGCTGAAGGAGAGTGCGTGCCCCGCTCCGCCAGGTCATCCGCTGACGCGATCAGTGCCCGGCTCCGGGACCTCGAACTCCTCACAAAGGGACCCGCCTGGGCCCTGACGCGCTCGGCGCCCTGGGTGATCGCGGTGCTGCAGGCATCCTTTACCCGCACGCGTCCGCAGCTTCCGCTCGAGGAGTTCCACGCCGACGTCGACTCCTTCCTTGAACAGCTCCGGCGCCAGGAGCCCGGGCCGGGTGGTGCCGCCATCGGCACGTCGTCCGGCAGGAACTATGCGGACGAGTGGACACGCAAGCATTTCCTGACCCGCCGCAACCAGTCGGGGCAGATCGTTTACGAGGTGACCGAGCCGGCCGCCCGCGTGCTTGCCTTCCTGGACAGCCTTTCCAGCGAGCGTTCCACACTGAACGGTTCGCGGCTGGGTACCCTCCTCGGCGACGTGGAGAAGCTGGCCAATGAGACCAATCCGGACCAGAGTGCCCGGCTGGAATCCCTTGAGGACGAGATCAGGGAACGGCAGCAGCTGATCCAGGACATCAGCTCCGGCGACTTTGACGGCCTGCTGGACGACGACGAAGCGGTGGAAGCCGCCGGGAACATCCTGGACCTCGCCGCCAGCCTGCCCGCCGACTACAAAAAGATGCGCGACCGCATCGAGGAACTGGTGGGCGAGCTGCGCAACCAGATCATCGAGGAGTCGCTGAGCAAAGGCGCCACCATGGCGCAGGTGCTTGACGCGGACAAGCGGCTGCGGCAGAGCCCCGAAGGCAGGACCTTCCGCTCCTTCACCGCATTCCTGGAAGACCCGCAGCAGCAGCTCCGGTTCCGGTCGGCCATCGGTGAGGTCCTCAGCCGGCAGTTCGCCGACGACCTTTCCCCGGAGGACCGCGAGACGCTCAAGAACCTGGTGGCCGAGCTCCGCCACCAGCACAGCCAGATCCAGCGGATCTACGGCAAGCTCAGCGAAAGCCTGAACACCTACGTCCAGAGCGACGACTTCCGCCAGTCCGTCCGCCTCCGGAAGGTCCTGCGCGAAGCCGAGCAGGCCATCAGGACCCTGCCGTATGAACGCGAACGGCCTGGCCTGGTCCGCGGTCCGGAGCTGTTCAACGCCGGGTTAGAATCGCTGGCCATGGTCAAGCTCTACGACCCGGACGAGTTCGCCGTCCCGCCCAAGCTGGCCGACCCCATCGCCTTCAGCGACTCCGACCGCGTGCGCTCGCCGAGGACAGGCAAGGCCCGTCCCGAGGCCATCCGGGCCGCCGTGGCCGGCGCGTCCACCCTGGCCGAGGCCTGGGGACAGCTCCCGCCGGAGGAACAGCACATCAACTCCATCCGCGCACTCCTCTCGCACGCCCTCCAGGAAGGCGCGGCCTTTGACCGCGACGCCTGGGATGGCCTGGACTACGAACAGATCGACGGCACCACCCGCACGGCGTACCTGCCGGTGGTCACCCTCAAGAAGGATTGACGATGACTGAAGAAATTACGACGGCGGCACCCCCCGTTGAGGAGGCCGCACCGGCGGTTGAGCCCGAGATCCAGGGGATTTCGACAGGCTCAATCACCAGGGGCGCCGGAGTCACGCCCCGGGACACGTTTGTGGACGGCGCGGCCCTGTTTCCCGGTGACACCGGCGTTCTCTCGATGAAGGTGCGCCAGGCGCTGGTCAAGATGCTCAAGGGCCCGTACGTCGACGGCGGCCGCGACGAGAAACTGTGGACCACGCTGCTGGACAACCAGATCATCCTGCGCAGCCGCCTGTCCGAGCTGTTCCTGACCCTGCAGCTGGACCACGAGCGCAAGATCGCCGTCCTGCGCCCGGTGGATCCTGAGGCCATCGGGGGCAGCAGCCGGTCGAGCATCCTGCGCCAACAGCGTGCGCTGAGCCGGGTGGAGACCATCGTGCTGCTCCGCCTGCGGATGCTGCTGGACCGCCACGTCACGGCCCGGACCGATGCCACCATCACCCGCGAGGAAATCGCCGACCTTGTGGCCCACTACCAGCCCGCCGGCCAGCAGGACGCGCTGCGGGATTCGGACGTGGTCACCCGGGCCATCACCAAGCTCCTGGCCCGCCAGCTGCTCCTCACCACGGGCCTGGACGACGTCTACACCATCTCCAACGCCCTCCCGCTGGCTCTCCCCTTCGAAAACATCGGCGACATCCCAGCCCAAATCGAAGCCCTGGTAGCAGCAACCACAGACCCAACAGGCACAGAACCCCTGCTGGAGCTGGACGGCGACAGTGGTGCCGAGGATGACGACGCCGGCGGTGACGTACCAAACGACGACGGCGATGCCGCCCAGGGAGTGGCATCGGGCCTATCGGAGCCGCGCGCTGAGCTGATCGAAGATCAGCGGCGCGGCGAAGGGGCGGGGGCGGCATCGTCGTCGGCGTCCCCAGCCACGACAACGGAGGAAGCCAAGTGAGCATCGCAACCATGCTGCCCATGGGCGACCTCACGAACCCCGGCCAGATGCGCCTGGCGTTGGTGCAGGTGGTCAACTGGGGCACGTTCCATGGTGCCCACACGATGCACGTGGACCGGAACGGAACCCTGCTGACGGGCAACTCGGGCGTGGGCAAGTCCACCCTGTTTGACGCCATGCTGCGGGTGTTTGATGCCCGGCCGCGCTCCAACGAGGCCGCGGCCCAGCGTGCCGGCGGTGCTGTGGAGGACAAGAGGACCACCTTCACGTACATGCGCGGCAAGGTGGGCGACAAAGCGGTGGGCGAGGGCTCGGCCAGCGCGTTCCAGCGCCCCGGTGCCACCTGGTCCGCCGTCGCCCTGACGTTTGATAACGCCGCGGGCACCCGCATCACGGTGTCCGCACTGTTCGACCTGCCCAAAAACGGCACGGAGTCCAGCGTTGGGCGTTTCTACGTGATCGACAGCAAGCCGCTGGACCTGCCGGCCATCGAGGACATCGCCGACAAGCGCTTCACCAAGGCTGCGCTGGAGACGATCTTCCCGGACGCCCAGATCTTCGATGTCCACAAGGCCTTCGCGGAGCGTTTCCGCCGGCTCCTGGGCATCAGTTCGGACCAGGCTCTGCCCCTGCTGCGCGTGATCCAGGCCGGCAAGGGCCTGGGCGGCAGCGTCAATACCTTCTTCCGCGACCAGGTCCTGGACGCCCCCGCTACCCTCGCCGCTGCCGATGACGTGGTGGAGGAATTCAGCAACCTCATGTCGATCCGGCAGCGGCTGGAGGACGTGCGGCAGCAGCGGGACCAGCTGGCCCCCGTGCCCGGCCTGAACAATGAATACGCGCAGTCGCTCCTGGACGCAAACCGGCTCCGTGAGCTGTCCGGCGAGGAGTTCGACGCCTACAAGCAGCAGCTCGCCGTCACGGTGCATCAGAAGACACTGGCCCGGTTCGAGGAGCTGGCCCAGGCGAAAGCCAAGGAGCTGGGCGCGGAACGCTCGGTCCGCGACGGGCTGGCCAAGGAACTGCGCCAGCTGGAGACCGATTACAACAACCAGGGCGGCAACGCGATCTCCGCGATCGAGCAGTCGCTGGACAACGCCAAGGTGGGTCTGCGGCTGCGCGAGCAGGTGGAGGAAGCGGCCCGCAAGGCCCTGTCCGACGCCGGCCTGCAGCTGGAGTGGACCGCTGACGGTTGGGAACAGGCCCACGAGCAGGCTGCCGCCAGGTCGGCCGAACTCAAGGACGACTCTCAGGCCCTGCAGGAGCTCCGCTTCGAAGCCTTCGATGGCCACGCCACCAAAAAGCGTGAGCTGGCGGCAGCCCAGCAGGAGCTCGTGTCGCTGAAGACGCGCAAGTCCCTGCTGCCGCCGTCGAGCATTGAAAACCGTGCGGCCATCGCCGCGGCCACCGGGGTTCCTGAGGACCGGATGCCGTTCGGCGGCGAACTGATGGACCTCGCCGAAGGGGAGGAACACTGGCGGCCGGCCGCGGAGCGTGCCCTCCGGAACCTCGCCACCACGTTGCTGGTCCCCGGCGAACATTTCGCCGCGGTGACCCGCTACCTGAACGACAACAAAGTGCGTGGCGCCCTGCGCGCGGTGGACGTATCCAAGCCGATCGCGGGCGGCGCCCTCGCCGTGGAGGACGCGCGCGACGGCGATCTGCTCACCAAGCTGGACATCCTCGCCAGCGGCGCGGTGGTGGACGCCGGGGAATGGATCCGGGAGCGGATCGCCCTCGATTTCGCCTTCCCGTGCGTCGAGGACCCCAACGAGCTGGCCACCCTGGACAAGGGCCTGAGCCTGGGAGGTGTGGTCAAACGCAACCGGCACACGGTGGAGAAGGACGACCGTTTCACCAGCCGCCAGGACTACGTGCTCGGGTTCGACAACGCCGCCAAGCTGGAACTTGTGGCCGCCCAGGTGGAGGACCTGCAGCAGGAACTCGCCAAGGCCGCCGAGCTGGCGCAAAGCCGTGAAGAGTCGCACCAGGGCATGAGCCGGCAGCTCGATGCCCTCCGACGAATCGCGGAGGACCACCGGCCCTGGGAACAGGTGTCCGCTGCCGTCGCAGCCGATGAACTCACCCGGATTGAACAGCGGCTCAAGGATGCCCTCGCGGCCCAGGCCGACCTGGAACCGCTGCGGGCCAACATCGAAACGGCCCGGCAGAAACACCAGGCCAGCACCGAAGCCGCAGCAGTCCTGCAGAGCGAATACAAGGCCCTGGACCGGCAGCTGAGCGCTGCCGATTCGCTGCTGGAAGCCGCGCGTGCCCGCCTGGAGCAGGCGCCGCCGTCGGACGCCACCGTCAGTGCGCTGGAGCCGTACTTCACCGACTTCGGCGACGTCAGCGAGATGCATGAGCTGGACAACCTGGCCAACCGCGTCCGGACGGCGCTGCTCGGGGAGCTGCACGCCGCCGAGACGCGCGGTCAGGCAACCTCCGAGCGGCTGACCCGGATCTTCGAGGGCTTTGTGCGCGAGTGGGGCTCCGCGATCTCGGCGGACCACGGCACCTCAATCGGTGCGGCCGGGGAGTTCGAAGGCCGCTACCACGCCATCATCAGCGACGGCCTGCCCGCCCAGGAGTCCGAGTTCCGGCAGTTTTTCAACCAGCGCACGCATGAATCGTTCAGCACGCTGCTGCACCTGCTGGACGAGGAGCGGCGGTCCATTACCAGCCGCATCCTGCCGCTCAACGGCATCCTGTCCGAGGTCAACTTCCATGAGGGCAGCTTCCTGGAATTGGACATCAAGCAGACCCTGCCGGCCGCGGCCAAGCAGTTCAAGGACGCTATCCAGAACGCGCTGAAGGCCCGGCACACTCGGCCCGCCCGAGGTGGCGCGGAAGCCGCTAGTGCCGGGGGAGACGACGACGCCGAGCTCACCGCTCGGTACAAGACCCTCGAAACGCTCGTAAAGCGGCTCGGCTCGCCCACCCCCGAGGACCGGCGGTGGCGCGCCGAAGTCCTGGATGTCCGCGGGCACCTGTTCATCCAGTGCAAGGAGCACCGGGAGGTGGCCGGGCCGGCCTCAGGCAGGAGGGGCGGCGGCAAGCGGACCGACGTTTACATGCATGCCGACACCGGCTCCATGTCCGGCGGCGAGCGGCAGCGCTTCACCGCGTTCATCATGGCCGCGGCGCTGAGCTACCAGCTGGGCATCGCCGAGCAGGGGTTCACCACTTACGGCACCGTGATGATGGACGAGGCGTTTGTGCTGGCATCGGAGGAGTTTGCCGGCGCCGGGATCAAGGCGCTGCACGAGTTCGGTTTCCAGCTGCTGCTGGCCGCTCCGGAGAACGTGATCGACCTGTCCCGGCACCTGGGCTCGGTGACGGAGATCCTGCGGGACAAGCGCACCAACCGCTCCGGCGTGCTTACCGCCCCGGTGATCCGGCCCAGGCCCGGCGCGGAAGGCCAGTGGCGGTCCGAGGCGAACCCCGTGGACATCGTGCTCCGCTGACCCGGACGCTCTCTCACTTAATACGGGTTTTTTACCAACGCTCTCTCACTTTCTTGAGGAAAGTGAGAGAGCGTTGGTGTTTTTTCTGCGTTAAGTGAGAGAGGGTTTTAGAGGGCAGCGGTGCAGGCATCGATCTGGGCCTGGACGATTGCGCCGTAGTGTCCCACCAGCTCGTCAAAGTTCCAGCCGTCGAAGAGGCCCAGGGTGCGGACGGACTCGCCGAATCCGGTCATCAGGGCCACCACGGTGGAGGCGAACCGCCGCTCCGGTGTTGTGTCCCCGATCAGGCTCGCGATGGCGGCGAGGTATCTTTCGCGGACATCCGTTCGAGCTGCCTCGGGGTCGGGAGAGTCCAGCACGGCGAACGGGATGATGGCCCACGGCTCCTGCGTTCCGCGTTCCCGGCGCATCAACACACGGAACACCAGCGCCCTGCCCAGTTCCGGCGTCGGGACCTCCAGTTCGGCGAGCTGCGATTCGTCGGGCCGGACGGCGGCATAGAGCTTTTCCTTGGAGACGAAGAGTTTCATGACCAGGGCCGCCGAAACGCCAGCGTCCGCGGCTATGTCCCGCACCGTGACGGCGCGGTATCCGCGTTCCCCGAAAAGCCGCCCGGCGGCGCTGAAGATCGCGTCGTGGCTGCGGCTGCTCATGCGCCCACCGGCTCCATGGTCTTTTCCTCCACACGCGGCGCGGCGAGATGAACGGTGACAGAGCGGTTGTCCACCGCGAGCTTCCGCGCCATGGCCTGGTGCGTCGCCGGATCAACCATGCTCACGACGTAGCGGCCGGCGAGGGGCAGCGGAAACGCGTACGCGCCGTCGTCGTCCGAAAGGGTGGTGTGCACGTAACCCCCGCTTGCCTCAAGGAGCGTCACCACCGCGCCGGCCACAGCCGCGCTTCCGGCCGTGACCAGTCCGCTGATCTCCAGCCGGTCCCGAAGAAGGAAGTTCTGGTGCCGGGTGCGGCCGTCGAAGTCGAAGACCTCGGCCATCGGCGCCCAGCCGGCTGCATTGGTCACCATGAGGTACTTCCCGGCGCCGGGGAGGGCCACCGAATAGTTGCCTTCCGTATCGACCCGGCTCCAGTCCACCGGCTCGCCGGCGGTCTGAAGTACGGTCACGACGGCGGGAGTGACGGGGCGGTTGTCCGGTGCAAGGACGCGCCCCTGCACCACGATTTCGGCCGTATTGACGGAGGCGGCGGTGTCAGCTGCGGATGGCCGGCGGGCTGCCGTGGCCTTCGGGATGAAGACCGTGGCCACCACCGATGCTGCGGCTGCCAGCGCGGCCAGCCAGAACACGTCCTTGAAGGCATCGAAGGACGGACGCTGCACGGCCCCCACCGTCATGCTGACCGAGGTGAGGACCGCGGCAACCGCTGCGCTCGACGTCGAGGTGCCGATGGACCGGACCAGGCTGTTCAGCCCGTTGGCCGAGGCCGTCTCGGTGATCGGCACCACGCCCATGATCAGTGTGGGCATGGCCGCGTAGGCGATGGCGGTGCCCACGCTGACAACGGTTGAACCGATGATTACCCATGCGATGGAGTCGTAGAAGAAGACCCGGCTCACGTAGCCCACAATCATCACGACGGCGCCGGCGATCAGCGCAGACTTACCGCCGAAGACGCGGATGATACGTCCGGAAACAGGCGCGAAAATCACCATCGCGAGCCCGGAGGGGACCATACACAGCCCTGCGGTGATGACGTTCAGCCCGAATCCGTATCCCGTGGCGGTAGGCAGCTGGAGCTGCTGGGTGGTGAGGAGCATGTTGGCGAACATGGCGAAGCCGACGAGCAGCGAGGCCACGTTGGTCATGAGCACCGGCCTGCGGCCCGATGTCCGCAGGTCAACCATCGGCTGGCTGACTTTCAGCTCGTACGGGACCCAAGCAGCCAGGAGTATTGCGGCCGTGAGGAACAGCAGCAGCACCGGCTCCGAGCCCCAGCCCCAGGCGCCGCCTTTGGAGATCGCCAGCAGCAGGGCAGCCAGGGCTGCGGAGAGCACCAGCGCCCCCGCGTAGTCGAAGCGCCCGGGCGTGCGGACCTTGGATTCGGGAACCACCAGCGCCACGGCAACGAGCAGCAGTGCGCCGGCAGCGGCGGACACCCAGAAGATCGAGGCCCACCCCAGGCTCTCGTACAGCACTCCGGCGAGGGGCAGGCCCATGGCGCTGCCGATTCCCAGCGTGGCGCTCATCAAGGCAACGGCGGAGCCCATCTTCTCCTTGGGCAGCTCATCGCGCATGATGCTGATGCCCACCGGAATCAGGGCCGATGCGAACCCTTGGAGCGTCCTGCCGATGACCAGCCACAGGAAGGATCCGCCAACCGCGGCAATGACCGAGCCGGCCACCATGATCGCCAGGCAAACCACCATCATCTTGCGCTTGCCGTACATGTCCGCGCTGCGGGACACGATGGGTGTTGCCACGGCGCTGGCGAGCAGGGTGGCGGTCACCAGCCAGGAGGCGTCGTCGGCGGTGATACCCAGGATCCGGGGGAAATCCGGAAGGAGCGGCACTACGAGCGTTTGCATGAGGGCCACCACCGTGCCGCTGAGGGCAAGTACGGCGGTGATGGCGGACGGGGACGGGCCCCGGGTGTTGTTCAGGGCGTTGGAACGCGGCATCAGGTGCTTTCAAGTGTGGACTGGGATGGAGCGCGGCACGGTGAACGCGTGTTTACCACTAAAGAGTGAACCACCGTTCACCCCTGCCGGCAATGACCTGGCGCTATACGTTGCGTCACATGATCAATTACGCAATACAAAGCTTTTCTAATTCAGAGCAGGCTAGGCTACCCTTACTTAGGTTCGCATCATTCACCTAAGGAGTTCCGTGACTTCCCCCCTCTTCTCCGGCCCGAGCGCCACCCGCCGCACGCTGTTCAAGTCAGCCGGCAAGGCAACGGCGCTGGCCGCCGCGGCACTCACACTGTCCGCCTGCTCCACCGGCCCCGCGTCCTCCACCTCGGACGCCAGCAGCTCCAGCTCCAGCTCCAGCAGCTCGCAGTTCCCGGTCACCATCAAGCACGCCTTCAGTGAAACCACCGTCAAGGAACAGCCCAAGCGCGTAGTCACCGTTTCCTGGGTCAACGACGACGTTGCCCTTGCCCTCGGCGTGGTCCCGGTGGGCGTCCCCAAGAACGAATGGGGCGGCAACGAGCAGGGCTCCACGCCGTGGAAGGACGCGGCGCTGAAGGAACTTGGCGCGGGCTTCGGTTCCGACAAGGCTCCGGTCCAGTTCTCCGAGGCTGATGGCATCAACTTCACCGAGATCGCCAAGCTCACCCCGGACGTCATCCTGGCCGCCTACTCCGGCCTTACCGAAGAGGACTACAAGAAGCTCAGCGAGATCGCCCCCGTGGTGGCGCACCCCGAGGTTGCCTACGGAACCTCATGGCAGGATTCAACCTCCATCATCGGCAAGGCCCTGGGCAAGGAGGCTGAAGCTACCAAGCTCATCGCCGACACTGAGGCCACCGTCAAGACGGAAGCTGCCAAGTACCCGCAGATCGCCGGCAAGAGCTTCGTCTACGGTTACACCGATCCCTCGGACCTCACTGCCACGGGCTTCTACACCGCCAATGACAACCGTCCGAAGTTCCTCTCAGCGATCGGGATGAAGCTGGCCCCGGTCGCCGAGAAGGCTTCAGCCGGCTCCAAGGACTTCTTCGTGCCGTGGGCCGCCGAGAAGGCCAACGAGCTTGAGGCCGATATCTTCCTGAGCTCGGTTGAGGATGCCGCGACCGCCGCGGCCGTCAAGAGCGACCCCTTGCTGGGCCAGATTCCGGCAGTCAAGAACGGCGCGTTCGTTGCCGACGCGGACAAGAGCCTGGTCCTGGCAATCTCGGCCTCCTCGCCGCTGAGCCTGCCGTGGGCGCTGGACACCTTCCTCCCGCAGCTCGCCACCGCCGCGGATGCAGTGAAGTAAGCACCGCTCCATGACGGAAAGTACGACGGCGGCACCCGCCGGACAGCGCGAACGGACAGTTGGGGCCCCGATCGGGTCGCAACGAGGGCCCCAAGTGTCCGTTCGCGCCGGTCGATTGGCTAGCGCCGGTGGATTGGCCCGCACCGGTGGGAAGGCCAGAACCAGGCAGGTTGCCTGGCTGCTGGCTACCGTCGTCGTACTTTCTTTGTTAGCCGCCGCTTCCCTGGCCATCGGCGCCCGGGGCCTTTCCGTGGCCACCGTGTGGCAGGCCCTCACCCAGTTCGATCCCGCCAACGGCGACCACGCCGTGGTCCACGCGCGCATCCCCCGCACCGTCCTGGGCATCCTCGTTGGCGGTGCCCTGGGCCTCGCCGGCGCCGCCATGCAGGGCGTTGCCCGCAACCCGCTGGCAGACCCGGGCATCATGGGCGTCAACGCCGGGGCCGCGCTGGCCGTGGTGACCGGCATCTATCTTTTCGGCGTCACTTCCCTCAGCGGCTACATCTGGTTCGCCTTCATCGGCGCCGGAGCCGCCGCCGTCGTGGTTTACCTCATCGCGTCGATGGGCAGGGACGGTGCGACGCCGGTCAAGCTCGCCCTCGCCGGCGCCGCGCTCAGCGCCGGGCTCTATTCCCTGATGAGCGTCATTCTCGTCTCCAGCCAGGACACCCTGGACCGCTTCCGTTTCTGGCAGGTGGGCGGAATCTCCGGCCGCGACTGGGCAGTGGTGCTCCCGGGCCTCCCGTTCCTGGCCGTCGGGGCACTGATTGTTCTTGGCACCGGCCGCATCCTCAACAGCCTCGCGCTGGGTGATGACATTGCCCGCGGCCTGGGCCAGCGTGTGGGCCTGAGCCGGGGAGTCACCGCCCTGGGGATTGTGCTGCTGTGCGGCTCCGCGACGGCCTTGGCAGGGCCCATCGGCTTTGTTGGCCTGGTCATTCCGCACGCGGTCCGCTCACTCACCGGCCCCGACTACCGCTGGATCCTGCCGTTCTCCCTGGTCCTCGCGCCGGCACTTTTGCTCGGCGCGGACATTATCGGCCGCGTTGTGCTGCTTCCCGGCGAGGTCCCGGCCGGCATAATGACCGCACTCGTGGGTGCGCCCGTCTTCGTCTGGCTCATCCGCCGTGGCAAGGGGGCCGGCCTGTGACCACGCTCGAATCCCCCGCCGAGATGGCACTTGACAGCAATCGCACGCGCAAACATTGGCGTGAACTGCCATCTCGCGTGCTGACCCGGACCGCCGTTCTGGCCCTCGGCGTCGTGGTTATGTTCGCCATCTACGTGCTCCTGGGCAGCTACACCGTGACCATCCCGGACTTCTTCAAGATCCTCATCGGACACCTGACCGGCGGCGAAAGAATCCCGGGCGCAAGCTTCATTATTATGGAGAACAAGCTGCCCCGGGCCGTTATCGGCGTGATGATCGGCGCCGCGTTCGGCCTCTCCGGCGGCCTGTTCCAGACCATGCTCCGCAACCCGCTGGCCAGCCCCGACGTGATCGGCATCAGCTACGGAGCCAGCGCGGCCGCGGTCACCGCCATCGTGATCTTCGGCGCCACAGGTCCCGCCGTGTCCGCAGCGGCACTCGGCGGCGCGCTGGGCATCGCAGCGCTGATCTACGCCATCTCCCGCGGACCGTCACTGGGCTCAGGCGGCGGCAACCGGGGGGACGCCGCGGGCAACCGGCTGATTCTGGCCGGTGTGGGCATCGCCGCCGCCCTCCACGCGGTGGTCAACTTCATGATGACCCGCGCGGACATCCGCACGGCAGCCGACGCACTCGTCTGGCTTAACGGCTCCCTCAACTCCGCCAACTGGGACCGGGCGGGCATGCTCTCCTTGGCGCTGCTGGTCCTGGTCCCCGCCGTCATCGCCCTTGCCGGGCCGCTGCGCATCCTGGAACTCGGCGACGACGCCGCGGCCGGGCTGGGCATCCGCGTCGGGTTCACGCGCCTCGCCGTGGTGGTCACCGCCGTCGCACTGGCCGCAGT
Organism: Pseudarthrobacter sp. MDT3-1; assembly: GCF_054510755.1. Classification (NCBI taxonomy): domain Bacteria; kingdom Bacillati; phylum Actinomycetota; class Actinomycetes; order Micrococcales; family Micrococcaceae; genus Pseudarthrobacter; species Pseudarthrobacter sp. MDT3-1. The sequence goes on from NZ_JBTNDX010000026.1 coordinate 44,933, forward strand.
GGCGACGGCGGCTGCCGGGCCGGTCTCGTTCGTCGCCTTCCTGGCCGGTCCCATCGCCCGGCGCTTCACCCGTAAAGCCAGCCTCCCGGCGTCGGCCCTGGTGGGTGCGCTGATTGTCCTCACCGCCGACTACGTCGCGGCCAACCTCGCCCCCTTGCTGCTGGACGGCACCGTGCTGCCCGTCGGTGTTATCACCGGCGCGCTCGGTGCCCCGTTCCTGCTGTGGCTTCTGGTCACGGCCAACCGAAAGGATGCCTGACATGGCCGTTCTCAGCGCCCAGGACCTCACCCTCAAATACGACCAGCGCTGCGTGGTGGACGGCCTCACGGCGGAAATCCCCGAGGGCAAGGTGACTATGATTGTGGGCGCCAACGCCTGCGGCAAGTCCACGCTCCTCCGTGGCCTGTCCCGCCTCCTTAAGCCCGCCTCCGGCACGGTGACCCTGGACGGCATGGACATCCACGCCCGCCCGGCCCGTGAATTGGCGCGCACCCTGGGGCTCCTCCCGCAGCACCCCACGGCGCCGGACGGCATCGCTGTCCGCGACCTCGTGGGCCGCGGCCGGTATCCGCACCAGGGCTTCTTCCGCAGCTGGAGCACCGAGGACGACGCCGCCGTGCAGCGCGCGCTCGAAGCGACGGAAACGCTGGAACTCGCTGAGCGGAACGTCGATGAACTGTCCGGCGGCCAGCGCCAGCGCGTCTGGATCGCCATGGCGCTCGCCCAGGAAACCGACGTGCTCCTGCTGGACGAACCCACCACATATCTGGACCTGGCGCACCAGGTGGAAGTCCTGGACCTGGTCACGGATCTGAACCGCAAGCGCGGCACCACCGTGGCCATCGTCCTGCACGACCTGAACCTGGCGGCACGCTACGCGGACCATGTCATCGCCATGAAGGGCGGCGAGATCGTGGCCCTGGGTGACCCCATAACTGTTGTCACCGAAAAGCTGGTCCGCGACGTTTTCGGCCTTGAGTCCCGGGTGATTCCCGATCCCGTCTCGGGCACACCCCTGATCATCCCCATCGGCCGCCACCACACGGCCGCAACCGAACTGGAGCTCGTTTCATGAAGACCCGCGACATCGCCGCCACCGAGCCCATGACCCTGGCTTTCGAGGTGACCGTTTCCTCGGTGCAGGAGCTGAGCCCCAACTTCCGCCGGATCACCTTCGGCGGCTACTCGCTGCGGGACTTCGGCGTTAACGGCGATACCCTTGACCTGCGGATCAAACTGATGATCCCTTCCCTGGCGTCCGACGGTACAAAGCTGCCGCTGCCGGTCTTCGAAATGGCGCAGGCCGGCTGGTACCAGGAATGGCTGGCCATGGACCCCGCAGTCCGCGGCTCGATGCGCACGTACACGGTCCGCCAGTCCCGGCTCGATGCCGTTTATCCCGAAATTGACGTTGACTTTGTGATGCACTTCGACGCCGACGGGCACGGCGGTCCCGCCGCGAACTGGGCCCAGAACGCCCAGCCGGGCGACGCCATCACTATAATCGGCCCCAACAGCCGAGCCGCCCAGTGCTACACCGCCGAGGTCTACGGTGGCATCGAGTGGCGGCCCGGAATGGCCCAGCGCGTCCTGCTCGCCGGCGACGAAACCGCCATCCCCGCTATCTCCGCCATCCTCGAAAGCCTGCCGTCCTACATGACCGGCCACGCCCTCCTGGAAGTACCGGAAGCCGGCGACTTCCTCGACCTCACGACGGACGCCGACATCGACATCACCTGGCTTGCCCGCGGCGCCGCCATTGGCCGCTCACGCCCGCACGGCGAGCTGCTGCAGCAGGCAGTGCGCACTGCAGTTCCCGTTCCCGGCTGGGTGGGAATCAAAGCGTCCGACGCCGGCGCGGGCCCGGAGCCCGAAGACGTCAATGTGGACGTGGACATCCTCTGGGAGACCCCCGCGCGGATGGAAACAGCCGAAATCGAGGCCACCAAGAACCCCGCCATGCCGGCCGGCGCCATGCCTTTCTACGCCTGGATCGCCGGTGAGGCTGCCGTCATCAAGGACATGCGGCGGTACCTTGTGCGGGACGTGGGGATCGACCGGAAGCAGGTTGCTTTCATGGGGTACTGGCGTCAGGGTAAGGCCGAGGTCTAAAGCCTTCCGTCGTATGCGGCGGTTGGGTGCGCCGCAACCGCCGCCTTGCCGTCGCTTAGCGGTTGGACCCGTCCCAAACTTCGCAAGCTCAGTTCGGGGCCCTCGGGTCCGCCCTTCCTCCCGACGCTGCGCTCCTACGCAAGACAGCGGCTGCGGCTCGTTGGGCCTGTCACGTCCAAACGCTCTCTCACTTCCTGTGGGTTTTTTCCAAACGCTCTCTCACTTGTAGACGCGGACCCAATCGACCTGCATCTGCGAGGGCTTGGTGGCGGAGCCGTCCGGGAACCAATCCAGCTGCAATGTCTGCTTCATGGCGACAGAGGGCTGGTGCGCCGGGTTCGTGTCAGTGAAGGTCTTTACTCCGTCGACGTATCCGCTGATGCCGGCCGGGGTCCACTCCACCGCGTAGTTGTGCCACTGTGTGCCATCGACGGGCGTCGCCGCTGTGGTCTGGAAATCCGCTCCACCACAGGCGTAGTGCAGGAAGAACCTCATCACGGAGGTGACTGAGCTGCCCTCGGCATAATCGATCTCGGCACAGTTCGGGGCAGCGTTGTTGTTAAGGATCAGGACCGGGTGGTATTTCGGGTCCCGTGAATTGGTTTTCATGCGCGTTTCCCAGCGACCATACCTTTGTTCCGCGAACTTTGCCGACATGCCGCCCGTGGTGCCGGCTGCGTCTCCGCTAACGGTGGCCACGCCGTTGGCAACCGACCAAGCCTGGGGACTGCGCAGGCCTTTGCCGGCATGCCCAGCACTGTTATAGACACTCCATTTTGTCCGGTCCGGTGCGCCGGTGTTGGAGAATTCGTCGCCCGTCAGGACCGGGCCCCAACCGAAGGCGGCAGCTGCCTGGGCACCGTCACCCGTCGTCGCGAGACTCTGGCTGGCTGGGGGCACCGCCGGGGCCGGGGCCGGGGCCGCGGCCAGCGCGGGCGCCGGGGGGACGGCTGCCGCCGGGGCTGCCTCCGCCGAAGCGGGGGTCTGGCCGCTGCTCGAAGCCGTGGGCGCCGGAGATGCTGCGGCTGAAGACGCCGTGGCTGCGGCAGTTGGGGCTGGAGTGGCAGGTGCGGACTCGCGGCCAGCCGAGGATGGGGCAGACGCCCCATTGGTCGTAGGGGCTAGGCCGCATCCTGTCAGGGACAAAGCACCCATGGTCGTTATGATGGCTATTTTCTTGAACAAGATACCTCCGGGCTAGGACTGGAAGAAAAGACTGATGCACTTGAGACGATGACGAGTGCGGAAAGCATCCTTGGGCCCCTTGGCAGGGCCGGAGCTAGCAGGCGCCGAAGGGGCGCATCGGGGGTCCAGTGATCGGGCGCCCGGGGCCCTGCATTGGGGCCAGCCGCCAACGTTACCTGATCGTGACCATCGGTCGCAATAATGTGACAAAGGCTGAGGAGCTGCCGATGATCAGAGGCGGCGGCTTGATGGAAACGCCTAGCACCCGGCACTGCAAACGCTCCCTTGCACTCTGCCCCTAGATCTCAACCCTTCTGCACATCCTGTTGCTGTCCGTTTACCTTGGTGTTTCTTTGGGCGGTTACTTTCAGTGGATGGGTTCTAATCCTTTACTCTCGGACCGTGAGGGCCGGCGGGTGTTTGCCGCTTTGGGGGACTCGTTTACAGAAGGTGTTGGGGACCGGGATGAGCGGCTGCCCAACGGGGTCCGGGGGTGGGCTGACCGGGTGGCCGAGAAGCTGGCCAAGGCTGAGCCGGGGTGGGAATATGCCAACCTGGCCATCAGGAGCAAGCGCCTGCGTCACGTCATCACCGAGCAGCTGGAACCGGCGCTGGCCATGAGGCCCACGCTGATCACGCTGTACGCCGGCGGAAACGACATCCTGGACATCGGCACGGACATGGCTGCCCTGATGGATGAGTACGAGGACCTCGTGGCGCGACTCGCCGCGACCGGGGCCACGGTTGTCCTGTTCACAGGCTTCGACGTCAAAGTCTCGGCCGTTCTGGAGCTGCTGAAGAAGCGGAACACGGTCTACAACCAGCGCGTCCGCGAGATCTCTGCGAAATATGGGACAGTCCTAGTGGATTACTGGTGCCTGGACGCCTTCCATGACCGGCGGATGTGGGACTCGGACCGCCTCCACATGTCCAAGGCGGGCCACAAGTACCTCGCCGGGCAGGTGCTGGACCAGCTCGGGGTGCCCCACAAAATCCGGCTCAAGGACTGGGACCCTCCGGCGCGGCTCAGCCTCCGGGAGTGGGAACAGCGGCAGCGGCGTTGGGTTAACGACTGGGTGCTGCCGCTTTTTGGCCGCAAAATCAGGGGCGTCACCCTCGGGGATGCACTGGCGCCGCGCTGGCCAGAACCCGTCAAGGTGCCGCGGAAGCGCGGGCTGAAGAAGCTGATGGACCGGGACGCGGTACTCAAGAACAGCCCGAAAGTAAGTGGTTTGTAAACAGCTGTTGACTTGTGTGCAACATCACAGATACTGTTGCGGCACTGACGACGACTCAACGCGTCAGTTCTAGTCCGCTCAGCGCTGCGTGGGCCGTTCGGGGCATGAACCGCCGCCGTCGGGATGCCAGCGTGAACGCGGAATCCCCAACCTGCCCCTTCGGCACACGGCGTCCTTTGGCGTGCGCCGGGAGGGCCCCAGCCTTGAGAGGCACCACCGCGATGACTGACAGTTCCCTTCATTTTGACCGCAGGAAACTCCTGAAAGCAGCAGCGTTGACCCCATTCGCAGGCCTGGCACTGTCCGGCTGCGGGGCAAAGCCCGCCGATAGCGCGGCAGCCAACAAGACAGTCACGGTCACCTCCTACGGCGGCTCCTACAATGACCAGCTGACCCAGACGATTCTGGAGCCCTTCTCCAAGCAGTCGGGGATCCAAACCACGCTGCTGGCCAACACCGGCCTGGCCTCCCTCAAGGCCCAGGTGCAGTCCGGGGACGTGCAGTGGGACCTCGTGGAAATCACCGCCCCGGAATACGAAACGGCCGTGGCAGAAGGCCTCGTGGAGCCGTTCGACTACAACATCATCAGCGACAAGGCCTGCCCGGCTACGCCAAGGCGGAGTACGGCATCAAGTACCTGAGCTTCCTGTTCGTGATGGCATGGGACCAGAAGGCCATCCCCGATGCGCAGGCCCCCCAAGGACTGGGCGCAGTTCTTCGACCAGGGCAAGTACGATACCAAGCGCTCGGTCTACAACCAGCTCTCGGACAGCTCTGTGCTGGAGGCCGCACTCCTGGCCGACGGCGTGCCGTTCGACCAGATCTACCCGCTCGACGTCGACCGGGCCCTGCGCGTGCTGGGCCACCACCCCGGCAAGGACCGCCTGCTTTACCACGCGGCCAACCAGGAGCCCATCCAGCAGCTCACCTCGGGCGAGGTCTCGCTGTCCACGAGCTTCAACAACCGCATTAACGCGGCCCGCAACGACGGCGCCAAGCTGAACTTCAGCGCGGAGAACGCAGTGCTGGCCGGCGACTACTTCGTGGTGCCGAAGGGGGCCAAGAACAAGGAAGCCGCCTTCAAACTGATGAACTTCATGTCCAATGACGCCGAGGCCGGCGCCGCCTTCGATACGGTCACCAACCTGACCCTGGCCAACACTCCGGCGCTGTCCAAACTGCCTAAGGAAGTCGCAGACACCCTGCCCACCAGTCCGCGCCTGGCCGACAAGATCCTGGTCCGTGACGACAAGTGGTGGTCGGAGAACCTGAAGAAGACCGAGCAGCAGTTCAAGCTGTGGCAGGCCAGCTGACATGAGCAACGCAACCTTGCAACGCGCGCGTCCGGAGGGACGCGCCCCGGCACCGGAGCAGGAGAAACCCCGACGGCGGCGCACCACCTGGTGGCTGCTGCTGGCCCCGATCCTGGCCTTCGACGTCGTACTGTTCCTCAGCCCGCTGGGCAAACTGGTGGGCTCGAGCTTCACTGGCAACGCCTACCAGCGCGTCCTCGAAGACCCGCTGGTGGTCCGTTCCCTGATCAACACCCTGAGCATCAGCCTGGCATCCACCGTTGTCACCGTGGTCCTGGGCTACGTCATTGCCCTGGTGCTGTGGCGCTCCGGCACGGTGACCCGCGTGATCCTGTTCGCCGTGGTGCTGCTGCCCTTCTGGACCGGCATCCTGGTGAAGAACTTCGCGTGGGCCGTGCTACTTCAGGACAACGGCATCGTGAACTCCTTCCTCCAGACGGTGGGCCTCACCGATGCTCCCATTGAGCTGCTGCATAACCGGCTGGCCGTGATCATCGGCATGGTTCACTGCCTGCTCCCGTATGCGGTGTTCCCGATTTTCTCCTCGCTGACCTCCATCGATGACCGGCTTGCCCTGGCGGCGCGTTCGCTCGGGGCCAAGGAAGCCTCAATCTTTCGCCGGATCATCCTGCCTCTCAGCACGCCGGGCATCTCCGCGGCAGGCTTGCTCGTGTTCATCATCAGTACCGGCTTCTTCATCACCCCGGTGGTCATGGGCGGACCCGGCGACATGATGATCGCCAACCAGATCGACTACTACGCGCGCCAGCTCACCGACTTCTCCGGGGCCGCGGCCCTGGCCGTGATCCTGACAGTGCTGGTCAGCATCCTCGTTGCCATCTACCAGCGAGTGCTCAAGGCGGGAGGCCAACATGCAGACAACTAATCCCCGGCAGCGACTGCTGACGCTGCTTTCCATTCCGGTGTTCCTGTTCCTGGTGGTCCCGACGGCGATCGTGGTGCCTGTTGCCCTTAACGACAGCCGCTACATCACTTTCCCGCCCGAAAGGATCTCGTTCGCCGCCGTCGCCGGCTTCTTCGCTGACAAGGCTTGGACCTCGGCACTGACGGCCAGCCTCCAATCTGCAGCGATCGCCGTCGTGATCGGTGTGATTCTCGGCGCGACCGCGGCGATCGGCCTGCACGGACGCAAGTTCCCGGGCCAGCAGGCTGTCGTCGGGCTGATCCTGGCGCCGATGATCGTCCCCACCGTGGTGCTGGCGCTGGCGTTCTACCAGTTCTTCATCTCCCTCGGCGTGCTGGGCAGCATCCTCCCCATCGGCCTGGCGCATGCCGTCATCGCCACCCCGTACGTGTACCTGACCACGCGTGCCAGCCTTGCCGGACTGAACCCGGCGCTGGTCAATTCGGCGCAGAGCCTGGGCGCCGGATGGCTGTCCGTGTTCCGGCACGTCTACCTGCCGGTCATCCTGCCCGGGCTGGTTTCCGGGGCGCTGTTCGCCTTCTCGGTCTCCATCGACGAGACCGTCATGTCCCTGTTCATGCAGTCGCCCAGCGCCACCACCTTGCCCGTGAAGATGTTCACCGACATCCAGTTCAACCTGACCCCCAAGATCGCGGTGTCCTCGGCTCTGTTGGTCACCGTGGCCACCTTGGGGCTGTTGTTCCAGGTCATGTTCGTTCTCAAACGGCGTTCCACCGCCAGGATGCTGCCGCTGGCCGTGTCCGCACCAAACTAAGGAAGGCCCATGACTACTTCAGTGATTTCCGCAGCAGCAAGCACCAGGACGACGGCGTCCGCACAAGGTTCCATTGAACTCCGGCAGGTCCGCAAGACGTACGGCGACGTGGTTGCCGTCGACGAACTGGACCTGGTGGTGGAACCCGGCGAATTCGTCACCCTGCTGGGACCGAGCGGATCCGGCAAGACCACCACCATGATGATGGTGGCCGGCTTCGAGGAGCACACGTCCGGGAGCGTCCTGATCGACGGCAAGCCCGTGGATTCGCTCCCGCCCCGGGACCGGAACCTGGGCGTCGTGTTCCAGAACTACGCCCTCTTCCCGCACATGAGCGCCCGCGAAAACGTGGAGTTCGCGCTCCGGATGCGCAAGGTGCCTAAGGCCGAACGGCGTCAACGCGCCGATAGCGCGCTGGAACGCGTGGGCCTGGGCACGATGGGCGACCGCAAGCCCCGCCAGCTCTCCGGCGGGCAGCAGCAGCGCGTGGCCCTGGCCCGCGCGCTGGTGTTCAACCCGGCCGCGCTGCTCCTGGACGAGCCCATGGCCGCCCTCGACAAGCGGCTCCGCGAACACATGCAGGAAGAGATCAAGACGCTGCAGAAGAGCCTGGGCATCTCCGTCCTTTTCGTCACGCACGACCAGGACGAGGCGATGGCCATGTCCGACCGGATCGTGGTCATGAAGGACGGCAGGATCGTCCAGTCGGGCTCGCCCGAAGAGGTCTACAACCACCCGCTCACGGATTGGGTGGCCAGCTTCCTTGGCGACACCAACCTCATCCCGTGCACCGTCCTGGAACGCAAGGACGGCGAGGCGCTGGTTGACCTCGGCGGCCTGGGCCTGGGCCGTGTGCGCGACCGCGGCGTCGCCGGCGAGAACTACGCCGTGTCCATCCGTCCCGAACACCTCAAGTTCAGCTCCGAGGCAAGCGCGGACAACTGCGGCAAGGCGGCGCTGGTCTCCTCGACCAACCTGGGCGCCACGGTGCGCCACCGCCTCACGGCCGGCGGCCACGAGCTCCAGGTGCGCGAACTCACTTCAGATGCGACGAATCGGCCCGCGCCAGGCGCGGAGCTGTTCGTGACCTGGGAGCCGGACAAGGCCCAGCTGCTGGTTCTGGAGCAGTAGGTGCTTCCGGGGAACTGCCGGGGATGCCGGGCATTTCCCCGGAAGCCTGCTGGCGCGGGGGCCAGGGGCCTAGGTGTCCAGCAGGTTTTCGTAACCATCTGCCACGGTCGTGGCGGTGAATTCGATAACTTCGAACTCGGCCACTCCGTTGCTGTAGAAAGGATCCTTGGCCAACGCGGCATCCAGCGTGGTTCGGTCCGCCTTGGACAACAGCACACCGCCCACCGCCGGAACCAGGCGTCCGGACGCAAGGAACACGCCGTCGTCGAACGCCTGCTTAACCCACGCCATATGCGCAGGGCGGTGATAGTCCACGATGTCTTCGGGCACCTTGTAGGTCAGCGATACAACAAACATAGAGTCAGCCTACCCGGATGGGTCCACGGGAACTGGTGCGTCACTTGAACGCTCAACCACGCTCTGCTTCTAGAATGGACGCATGACCGAACCGCGCTGGCTCAACGCCGACGAACGCCGTGCCTGGCTGGCACTCCTGAGCATCAACACGCTGCTGCCGGCTGCCCTGGACAACCAGCTCCACACCGCCGGCAAGGTGTCACTGTTCGATTACAACGTCATGGCCATGCTGTCCGAAGCCGAGGGCCGCTTCCTGCCGATGAGCCAGCTGGCCGCCCGTACGAGTTCGTCGCTTTCCCGGCTCTCGCATGTGGTTGCCAAACTGGAGAAGCGCGGATGGCTGGAGCGGCGTCCGCACCCCCGCGATGCCCGGGTCACCACCGCACACCTGTCCGACGTCGGGATGGCCACTTTGGAGGCACTCGCACCGGGGCACGTGGAGGCGGTGCGCACTAAGTTCCTGGACGCCCTGACGGAACGCGACGTCAACGACCTCGCCCGCATCGGCGAAAAGATCGTGGCCCGGCTGGACGATGACCACTGGATCCTCCGCGAGACCGAAAGCCGGCCATAAGCCGTCGCCCTGATGGACACCGTCCGGACAGGCCCCGCCTTGGTTGCTCCCGGCAACAGATGAAAGACTGACGCCATGGACTTTTCGACCCGGTATGTAGCGCTCGGCGATTCCTTCACGGAAGGGGTCGGGGATGACGATCCCAGCCGCCCCAACGGCGTGCGGGGCTGGGCGGATCGCGTGGCGGAGCAGCTGGGCGCGGCGGATCCCGGCTTCGGCTACGCCAACCTGGCCATCCGCGGCAGGAAGCTCCGCCAGATCATGGCAGAACAGGTGGACGCCGCCGTCGAACTTAACCCCACCCTGGTGACCATTTACGCAGGTGCCAACGACATTCTGCGGCCCAAGATCGACATCGACGATCTGCTGGCGGAGTACGACGCCGGCATCCGCAAGCTGGCGGCCACGGGCGCCACAGTGGTGATGTTCACCGGCTTCGACGCGCGCGGTTCGAAGGTCTTCAGCACTATGCGCGGCCGCACCGCCATCTACAACGAACTGGTCCGCGGCATTGCCGGGGACCATGGAGCGTTGCTGGTGGATTACTGGCGCTTTAACGAGTACTACGACTGGGGCATGTGGGCCCAGGACCGGATGCACATGTCTGCCGCCGGGCACGCCAACATGGCCAAACGCGTCCTTACCGTCCTGGAGCACGACCACTCGATCGAGGTCCCGCCCATGACCCCGGTGCCCGAGCTGAACCGGGCCGAAGCTCTCCGCGCCAACGCCCGCTGGGTCCGCGAATTCGCCGGCCCCTGGGTGGTCCGCCGTGTTACCGGCAAGTCCTCGGGCGACGGACTGGCGCCCAAGTACGCCCAGCTCACGCGCCTCTGAAGCAGGCCCCCTTATACACCGTCCGAGCACGGATTGGTCTTTAATTGCGTGAACTCGTAGACTTGGTGAGCGCTAAGTGCGCGGAGCGTGCGCAATTGCTCCGGTGGCCCGGTAATTTTCTCCAGGGTAGCCGGTAGTTAGGGGCTCAAGTTGCGTGACTAACCGTTCACCCTGATCACTTTGGGTCGCACTTAGCCGCATGATCCTGCAGCAGATATGCGGATCATTACATTCAATTCTTGAGGAGAAGTCATGGCAGCACACTGCCAAGTGACCGGAGCCGAGCCGGGCTTTGGGCACAGCATTTCGCACTCGCACCGTCGCAACAAGCGTCGGTTCGATCCGAACATCCAGAAGAAGCGCTACTGGGTTCCGTCCCTGCGCCGTAACGTCACTCTGCAGCTTTCTGCAAAGGGCATCAAGACCATCGACGTGCGCGGCATCGACGTAGTCGTCGCCGCCATCCTTGCTCGGGGAGTGAAGCTCTAATGGCTAAGGACAAGGACGTACGTCCGATCATCAAGCTCAAGTCGACTGCGGGCACGGGTTACACCTACGTGACGCGGAAGAACCGTCGTAACGACCCGGACCGTATGGTTCTGAAGAAGTACGATCCCAAGATCCGTCAGCACGTCGAATTCCGAGAGGAGCGCTAAACACATGGCTAAGAAGTCAATGATCGCAAAGAACGAACAGCGTAAAGTCATCGTTGAGCGTTACGCTGCAAAGCGCCTCGAACTGAAGAAGGCTCTGGTTGACCCCAACTCGACCGACGAAGTTCGCGAAGCAGCACGCCTCGGCCTGCAGAAGCTTCCCCGCAACGCGTCGCCCGTCCGTCTGCGTAACCGCGACATCATCGACGGCCGTCCCCGCGGTACCTTCCAGAAGTTCGGTATCTCCCGTGTTCGCTTCCGCGACATGGCTCACCGCGGTGAGCTCCCGGGCATCACCAAGTCTTCCTGGTAATCCAGCACCGCTGATTCCAGCTGCTTGAGAAGGGCCGGCAACCGTTTGGTTGCCGGCCCTTCTGCGTTTAAGGCCTGCGGTGATCGAGCCCATCGGTGATCGAGCTTCCCGGTGAAGGGCTTGTCGAGATCCGTGAGAGGCGTCGGCCGTTGTGCCGCAGCACACAGAACTCACTTACGACGGCGGCGCCCGAATTTGGGTGCCGATACCGGCTTTGGGCCCGGAATGGCGGGGTTTCGACCTGTTGTGGGGGTGGATTTGCGGTGGGGGTTGGGTGGGTGTATTGTTTTCTAAGTCGCCGCGAGGGGAACAGCGAAGAGCTGGTTACCGCGGGCGGCCAAAC
>NZ_JBTNDX010000027.1:0-47693 GCF_054510755.1 Pseudarthrobacter sp. MDT3-1
GCAAGACTTGATTCACTTCTAACAAGGGCTGCGCCTATTCACCTGAACGCAACGCCGGGATACGGGTTGACATCACCGTGCAGACCTTAACCGAACGGCATTGCCTTTAGCCCCTCAGGTTTACAGAGCAGTAGTTCAAAGAACACCTCACTCAAGGTATGCGTTTCAGTACTGAGTGCAGGCCATGGGCGGCGGCCCAGCATGGTGACAGTATCGCCCTGCCTGTAGGGAGCAATGGCGCCCGGTAAGTGGAAAATGTCCGACATACTCGACATCGGTTCCTCAGGGGAAAGTGGCAGCAGAATTACGTCAGCCAGAACTCCAGGCGTGTCAGTAGAACGTCCGTACTTGAACCTGGGGATCTTCACGCCCTCATCGTTCACGTCGAAAAGTGGAACTCTCGCCAAAGCCGCCTGCTTTTCGTTGTGAAGGGTAATCTCGTCGGCCCAGAGCGACCAATCGTCCGTTTGCGACGTCTCACCTGTGGCGAGATGCGCCACTGTGACCAGATAAATTCGACCATCCGACTGGACGAGGAAACCGCTTCCGACGTTGCTCTCGGGACCCTGTTGCGTGGGTGCCGCTAGGGGAGCCACCATACTGTTGAAGTTCACAACACGACCGTACCGGCCGCATCAAAGATGCTGCACTATTTGATGCCGTTTTCTCTTACCGGATGCGGGATTTTGGCGTCTGATGCGAGGCCTAGCTGAACGCCGATAAGAGATAATGCTAAAGCTGGTTGCCCTTAGGCGACAGTTCTGCTGACTGATTGTTCAGCCAGCAACCTCCGACATCCTCACCAAGGGGACATGCACTGTCAGCCCCAACCCATAGGATTTGCGTGACGACAAACCGAGGAGACAACTATGGGCCAACTGTGGGAAGGCATCAACCAGTACTTGGCTGACCGCGCTCCAAAGGAATGGGAGAAGGCTGAAGTGCGCCGGTACCGTCAGCGCCTGCACGACATCTTTAATGCCAAGTACCGGCTCATGTCGTTCTACCAGAGCGGCTCGTTCCAGCACGGAACCGCGATCACCCCGCATAGCGACGTCGACTACGTCGCAAGAATTCACTTCGAAGACCGGCCCGTCTCGTCGACCACCGTCCTCAATAACGTGCGGCAACTGCTGAAGGACGAGTTGTACGAGGCAATCAGCGTGAGCGTTTCCCGCCCCACAGTGACCGTCCAATTTCCGGGTCTAGTCACCCGTTACGAAATCACGCCCGCCTACCTTATTCGTGGAACTTCGGATGATGACCGGGTGGTTTCCATCCCAGCTGCCGGCGGAGGGTGGCGTGAAGCTGCACCGAAGGCACACAACAAGTTCGTTGCCGATGTTGATCGGCAGCGCAATGGGAACGTCCGGGAACTCGCGCGCCTGCTCAAGGCGTGGAAGTACGAGCACGGGGTTCCCATTTCATCGTTCTATCTGGAAATGCGCTGCGCTGAGCATGGGAAGAACAACGACTTCATCTGGTCGCTGTCCTCGCTGAAGGCGATCGTCAACAGACTCATAACGACAAACCTGGCCGCGATGAACGACCCGACTGGCCTTGTTTCCCGCATCAGCCCATGCTCAGCGGAGAGCAGTCGCTTGACGTCGATGGCTCGACTCCGAGACCTCCACAAGAATCTGGACGCGGCATACACCGCCTGGGCAGCCGGGGAGTCGAGACGATGGGAGATGAACCAGGCACTGCGGGCCATCTGGGGAACCAGTTTCCCCTACTGCGACCCCTACTCCGCGTGAGAGGCGATGGTACGACGGCGGCCGCTCGGACTCCGATCGCTGTGGCCCAAAACACCGACCATTCCCAGCGCCTCCTCGCCGCTCAATCACGGCTGTACACCGATGCGAAGAGGATCCACGACGGCCGGGTGATCATCGTGGTCCTCCTCGCCGTTGTCACCATCGCCGTTGCCCTCGCCGTCCCGGAGGCGCGACAGGCGGTTGGCGCTACCGGAGGCGCGCTCACCTTCCTGTGGTCTGTCCTGGGCAGCAGCCGGGAAAAGCGCCGACGCCGCGAAGCCGTTAGTGTTCAAGAGGAGTTCGACACTAACGTCTTTGACATTCCCACAAACGAGTTTGCCATCGACAGGCCCTCGCCCACGCTCATTGCTGAGGCCGCAGCCCGTTACAAAGGCAACCGAACCAAGGACTGGTACCCTGATCCGCGGCCCGTCGCCCGTCCGCTGGACGTCCTGATTTGTCAGCGGAGCAACCTCGGATGGGGCTCGTCAGTACACCGGTACTACGCGGCATGCCTCACGGCCGGTCTCCTCGCGCTCATCTTCTCCGGGTTCGCTGTCGCCGCGGTGGCAGGCCTGTCTATGGTCGACGCCCTGGTCGCCGTGCTGGTGCCGCTCCTCAGCCCCGCCCGCGAACTCATCGAGGCGATTCGTGCCAATCACGACAGCGCCGACATGAAAGCAAAAGCTGAGTCAAAGGTCCTCAGACTCTGGCAACGCGGTCTGGAAGATCACGGCGCTATAACCGCTGAGGATTGCCGCAGCGTTCAAGACCGTATTCTCCAGATCCGTCAGACCAATGCGCACGTCCCGGACTGGCTCGACAACTTGAGGCGCAGCCGCAACGAGACCGTGATGCACGAAAGTGCTCAGCACCTCATCGAAGACGCGATCCAGCACGGTCGTACGACTTAAAGGCTTGATCAACCAGGTACTCGGCCCAGGAACAAGGTCCGCCACGATGATTCTGACTTAGTCAGAGTGCCTCCCATACCTCAGCGCCGCAACAGGTGCCGCTAACGGGTCAGGCCTTTCTGAGCTTGCTTGTAGGGTCCGGCCGCTGTGCGAGATTTTCGCGCCTTGGACCCGCGCGTGGCCGGAACCTATCGCTGATTTACGCCGATATTGGATTTCGTCAAGCTACTCTCAAAGACGGGGAGCCCTTGTTCCTGAGAGAGTTCCTGTAACCGGACGGCCTAGGACGCCACTTGCTAATGGCAGGCACAGACCCTTTGGCGGGCACTCCCCCGTTCGTTTTCTTACGCCGATAATGGAGATTATGTAAAGCTAATGGATTGAAGCTTCAACTAACGGCCTCTTCTCAGCCTACACGGGCGGGCTCTCCCGCGGCTAACCGGACGTCGCCAGGGCCAGCGAAAACATCAGTGCTGCCACCGCAGTGTGCTTCCGCGCACCGAAGGTCCTGTGCGAGGTACTGCCCAAACATTCGCTCCACAGTACTTGGCGGCAGCGGAAGTGCATGGTTATGACGCCTAAAGGGGCCCCGAACATAGCGGTTATCCCCGCGGTCCGCCCTAGCCCGTGAAGGAGTTGGGGATCGCAGACCCTTCTGCGGGGACCTGCCCCTTCACCTCGCAAGCGACCAGCGGACCTGGGAAATACAGCAGCAGGGAACCGGGTATGGCCGCTGAATACCAGTACTTCACGTTTTGGACGGTGTGCTTCCAGCTCTGACTAATGGCGGTGTACGCCACCGAGGCGCCCGGTTCAAGGACGAACTCGCCCATGCACGGCTGTCCGGGCGGCGGCGCCCAGTCATACGTCCCGTAGAGCTCGATGACAATGGACTGCCCTCTGTCATCCAGCCCTTGGAAGTTAGGGATGTCATCTTCCCCCACGGCGATTGGAGAGGACGTGCCGTTGGTCAGAACGCCGCGCGCTCTTACATCAATGTCGTACATAGTGGGGTTTTCCACATCAAATTCCACAGACGTAAGTCGGGCAGATACCGCACCGGACGGGCATTCCCTGCGTTGCTGCGGACCAGGTACATGGACTGGGGGAGGCGCGTCAGCCAATGGTGCCGGAATGATTGGCTGTTCGGGCGCAAGCACGGGTGCAGGTTCGGGCGCCGGCAGAGCAGGCTGAGTTGAGGGATCTGCGGCCGCGGTCTCGGTCTCTTCGGGCTCTTCCCGCCAAGTCGGCTGGATAGTTTCGCTTTGCCGCTCGGCCGCCGCGGTCGGCGCCTTCGCTAGGGGCTTCTTCCCTGATTCGATTACCCCTGCCGCGATCGCACCAGCTGCGACGGCCACTGCCAGAATCACAAGGACCACGGTTACCCAAACCGGCATCCCGGGCCGTGAAGATTTCATACGGGCATATTACGTCCGGGCGCCCTGAGACCTATCAGTGGAAGCGCGATACGGGGTTTCGTTACGTGTTTTCAACTGGCTTCCTTGCCCTTCCCTCAGAAGAGGGTGAGCTGTCCTTCGGAGACATCCCGCCAGTGCGCCGGCCGGTCACGTGCCACCCAGGCGCACTCGATGGAGCAGAACTTCCGACCCTTCGCCCCTTTCCATCCAGGCAGCGTGAAGGTCTTCGCGCAGAGCGGGTTCAGGCAAACCTTGTCGATCGTTGTGCTAGTGCGCGATTTGAACACGCACTCCTGCGAGCAGTACTTGCGCGTCCGAGCCAGGTGGGCTCTGATCAAATCCGTTTTTCCGCACTGCGGACAGGTCCAATGGACCCGTGGCTGGCGCTCGGTACCCTCGTCGCGGGCGCTGCCTTCACGTGGTGAGGGATGCCGGAAGTTGGCCCGAAGCGACTCGGCCGGCAACGGCCAGGCGCCTCGTTTCGTCGTGTTGCACCTCTTGCAGATGGGGCGAAGGTTGGACAGGCAGTGGGACCCGCCCTTGGAGATGGGTTTGACGTGATCCTCTTCGGTCGCGTCGGCAATCCCGCACATCCAGCAGTGTCCGCCCCAGAGTGCGAACCGTACCGCTTTCTGGGCCGACGTGAAGTTGACCATGATCCCGCCGGGCGCCGCCTGGTACTGGTAGCGGCGCCGCTGATAGGCGCCCTTGTTTTCCTCGTAGTAGGCCCGGCTGCAGTCCTTGCAGTCGTTGGAGAGCCCGTTGCGGTGCTTGCGTTCCTTGGTAAACCGCTCGGCCGGCAGGATGTGTTTGCACCTGCGGCAGACCGCGAAAAGCTCACCGGTCTCGCGGGCGAGCTCCTCCAGTTGGGAGGTCAGCGCACACCGGTTCGAGCAATGAGTGTCCCCCGCCATTCTGCGTTCTTCCGGCCGGATTTTCGAGCAGACCGCGCAGCCCCACTCTGCGAACATGCACTTGCGGCTGCAGAAGTGGCGGTCCGCTGCTTCGCTGGCTTTCCTGCTGAAAACCAGGCCGCAGTGTTTGCAGGTGACGTCCCGGCGGCCGGATGCGGACCGGCAGGCAACCGAGCAGAACCGTGCCTGCTTCTGCCGCGCCACGGTCTGGCGCCCCTTCATGGTGAACTGCTCCTTGCAGTGCTCACATGCCTTGTAGATGTACGTGTGCGCCATGGCCTACCCTCCCCCCTGGATTGAAAAGAAACTACCACCTGCGTGCTGGACTGGTGTTCCCTCTAGGCTGCCTGAAGCTGGTGGTGCCAATGTCCATACATGAACCGAGAGCCACGAGGAAACATGGGACGGCAAAGAAGCTGGAGCAGCGGAAAGCATCGCCCAATCACCTCCACAGAGCGACCGGCAGTAGATCGCGGCGCTGTGGGAGGGCCTGTCTTCTCGTTACTGGTAAGCGTGCATATTGGATCTCGAACTAATCGTGCCCTCTGAGGCGCGAGATCGTCCGACTGCGCACACCCCAACCTGACGAACAGGACGCGTATGTCTTGACGTTCTTCTGGGGCTGGCCTAGAACTCAACCTGACAGAACAGACTGGGGAGGTCTTGACTTTCAGCTGGAGCGGGCCTAGAAGTCATCCTGACAGAACGAAGGTTGGAGGAAATCGTGGCTGGCCAGCGGATCGGATACGTGCGAGTGAGCACTCTGGATCAGAACGAGAAGCGCCAGCTCGAAGGCCAGGTTCTGGACCGGGTCTTCATGGACAAGGCCTCCGGCAGGGACACCGCCAGACCACAGCTCACAGAGCTGCTGCGGTTCGCCCGTGACGGGGACACCCTGGTTGTGCACAGCATGGACCGGCTCGCACGCAACCTCGATGACCTTCGCGCCCTGGTTCACGTCCTAACCCGCATGGGCGTGCGGGTGGAGTTCGCCAAAGAAGGCCTCGTCTTCACCGGCGAGGACTCGCCCATGGCCAACCTCATGCTCTCCGTCATGGGCGCCTTCGCCGAATTCGAACGCTCCCTCATCAGGGAACGCCAAAGGGAAGGCATCGCTCTGGCCAAGCAGCGCGGCGCCTATAAAGGACGAAAAAAGACACTCACACCGGAACGGGCCGCCGAACTGGTCCAGCGCGCCAGCAGCGGTGTACCTAAAGCCCTCCTTGCCCGTGACTACGGGATCAGCCGGGAGACCGTCTACCAGTACCTGCGCCACGCCAAGCTGGACTGAACCTCTTGCCGCCGGCGCGGCTGTTACTGCTAGGGAACGCAATTTGCTTGATGGAAGGTCCCATATCGGCCAGTTTCGAAGAGGGTCGGAATGCGCAGCTCTCGTGTCCGGTTTCAGTTTTGTTGGCAAGAATCTCAATAGCCCTGGCAATCTACGGACTGTCGGGATCTGCCTCGCCGTACTTGGCAAACGCAGCTGGCGGACTCTATTGGCGTTACCTTGCTAGGGGCACCTCGCGGCCGCTCACCGGACTTCGGCTCCGCCTACGATGGCACCGAAAGACATTTTCGTATCCGGATCCATGGCCGAGTCCACGCCACATTTCACCGCGGCCTGCGCAGCGATGCGGTTGCGGAGGCCAGCTGCCTGGCGGATGTGCCTTCAGTCTGGGCCCTGGAGACCGCTAATCTCCGGGCTGGCAGCTCTGATGGACACGTAGGACGGCTCTTCTCCGCTGAAGGTTCGCACGCCTCCTGCGGGCCGGGTAGCTTGGGACCATGAGACTGAAAATGTGCAGCATCCATGTCCAGGATCCGGTCACCGCCCATACGTTCTACACCGGGACCCTCGGGTTCGAGACACTCATGGCGATGCCTGAGTACAACCTCTTCATCATCAAGGATCCGGGCTCCGACGCCGGGTCGGTGGGGCTGCTGCTGGAGCCTAGCGACAACCCGATCGGCGCCAATTACATGAACGCACTGCACGACGCCGGTATCGCGGCCATCACCTTCGGGGTTCCGGATGTACAGGCTGAGTACGACCGGCTGGTGGCTGCCGGTGTGAAATTCCAGGGCGAACCGTCAGAGGATCCGTCTGGGATCAGTGCGGTCTTCGACGACGGCTGCGGCAACTTCGTGCAGCTGCACCAGGACTGATTAGCCGGCCTTCGGCACGGCGAGGAATGTGCTTTCCTGAAGTTCACACGTGGTTTCGATGCTGCCTGGCAGGTGGTACCAGCGGGGTGCGGGGCCGAAGTTGAAGACTCTGATGAGGTGGAAGACCTCAGCTTGCTCTTGGGAAAGCTGTAATTCGTTGCGGGACACGAAGAACGGCGTCTCGGCGCGCGACTTTGTGGTTTTGACCTCGAGGAGCCGTTCTTTTCCGCTCTCTTCGAAGGACAGGATGTCGTACCCGAGGCCATCCCCGCGGGTCTTGGACACCTGCTCAACCGACTCCGCAAGCTTGCGCTTTCCGGCACTGTGCAGCCGCCGTCGTTCAAGGTCGACGACGGCTTCCTCGCCGCCTTCGCCGAGCTTGCGGTTGCTGGACTCTACCGTGGCGTAGTCGTAGTGACGCGCTGACCGGGCGCCGGCCCGGGCGTCCGGGAGGACGATTTCGGGGATCGGGGACCACTCGAAGTCGAGTGCGCCAATTGCTGCGGCGTCAGGCGTGTGCAGCGCCTCGGCCAAGACTTGCTCAATGATCGACGGCGAGGACGCCAGTTGCGCTTGAACTTCAGCGATCAGCGCGTGCTGGTAGTTCTTGGCTGGCTGGTATCCCTTGATGGGGCGAAGGCCCAGCCTCATCATGACGGCCGAGATGTTCTGGTGCTTATACTCGACGGCGGTGCTGGTCCGGTTGTTCAGCAGGGCCAGCAGCCGATCCCGGAACATCGTTTTACTGTAGGGCTGCCCTAGCACTTCCAATCGCAGCATCTCAAGGTAGCTGGCTACGGTTGCCGCGATTTCAGCTGCTGACCAGTCTCTGGCCGTCAAGGTGTTTCGCTCCCGGTGCGCATAGCGTCCAGGCTATCGCTTCGGCGCACGGACCTGGCCCGGAATGGGTTGGATTGTCAGTCCCGCACTCAGTCGCCTGCCTCCAGGATCTCCACCACATCTTCGACCAACTCGAAGTCCCTGGCGTTGCGGGTCATCAACGGGATGCCAAGAGAGTGGGCTTGCGCGGCGATCATTATGTCCTTACTCCTGGCATGTTGGGGCCTCAGGCGCTTGACCCGCGCAGCCAGCTCGCCATAACTCTCGGCGGCATGCTCGTCAAAGAGAATCCAGTCCATCAGTTCCCGCCAGACGGCAAGGCGGTGCACCCGGGTCCGGCGGATCTCCTCAGACGCTGACGATCGGATTCCGAATTGGAGCTCCGCCAGCGAGATGATGCTCGAGCCGAGTACGGCGCCGGCCGGCCACACGGCCGGTGGTGCGATCAGGACATTCGTGTCAAGGAGGATCACTGGGTAGTCCACGGATCAACAAGGGGATCGGCATCTCTTGATTCGTCATGTTCCTCGAGCCACCCGGTNATCTCTTGATTCGTCATGTTCCTCGAGCCACCCGGTCTCGTCTGCGCCGAGTTGGGCAAGCTTCAGGGCAATTGCCACTTCAGCGGCTGACGTCCACTTCTTGCGATGCGTTACAGGTGAGATCACTGCAACCGCGCGGCCCTGAAGGGTTATCTCAAGAGTGGCTCCGTGCTCGACCCGCTCAATGACAGCCCTCGGATTTTGCTTGAGTTCCCGAACCCCTACCTTGTCCATGGCTGCATTCTACGCTTGATGTAGCCCTTGTTCTACGGGTGGCAGACCAGGAAAACAACAGAGGCCTGTCCGCGGATCCAAACCTTCAAGGTTCGGATCCGCGGACAAGCCTAGGAAAGCGCAGGTGACTCAGAAAGCGAAGGCTACTCGGCCTGGGCGCGGGCTTTCTTGGCGTCCTTTTTGGCGGCTTCGTCCTTGACGCGCTGGGCTTCGGTGCGGACGGCGGCGTGGGTGGAGCGCTCGGTGACCAGCCAGGCCGGGGGAGCCTGCAGCAGCGCGGTGATTTCCGCCGTCGTCAGCGCTTCCTCAACACCGCCGCGGGCCAGGCCGCTGATGGAGACGTTCAGCTTCTGGGCCACCACCGGGCGGGGGTGGGGGCCGTTGCGGCGCAGCTCCACGAGCCACTCCGGCGGGTTGGACTGGAGTTCGGCGAAATCGGCGCGGCTGATGGTTGAATCCTGGAACTCCTGCGGTGTTGCCGGCAGGTAGATGCCAAGCTTCTTGGCAACGGTGGCCGGCTTCATGGACTGGGAGTTTGCAGAGGTCATGGTTCAAGGGTATCCGGCTGCTTGCCTGAAAGGCACCAGTCCCGCACCAGCTCCGCGCCATCTCAGCGCCGGTTCCGGCATTGCGGGGCCGCGCGGGCGGTACTGTGAAGACGTGCCCGCAGACAATGAATCCCCCCAGAACGCCAGCCCCGACGAATCGCCGGAGCAGGAGGCGCCCCGTGTGCTCCGCTTCGCCTATGTGGCCGGCGTAACCCCGGGCAAGTGGATCCGCCGCTGGGAAGAGCGCGTGCTGGACATCCCGCTGGAGTCGTTTATGTCCGACGACGGCGCCCAGCTTTCCGTATTGCGTGACGGTTCCGCGGACCTCAGCTTTGTCCGGCTTCCGGTGGAGCGGGAAGGCCTCAACGTGATCCCGCTGTATGAGGAGCAGCCCGTGGTGGTGGCGCCTAAGGGGCACGAGATTTCAGTGTTTGAGGAAGTGGCCCTGGCCGACCTGTCAGCAGAGACTTTCCTGGACGTCGCCGAAATGGGTGGCCCGGAAGCGGCCATGCAGGTGGTGGCGTCCGGTGCGGGCCTGGTGATTTTGCCCATGTCCGTGGCCCGGCATTTCAACGTCAAGGACACCGTGGCCCGCCGGCTGACGGGTGCCCCGGTCACGGAGATCGCGCTGGCCTGGCCCAGCGATTCCTCGGACGACATCATTGAGGAGTTCATCGGGATTGTCCGCGGCCGCACCGCGGCGAGCTCCCGGCAGCCGTCGGCCCAGCAGGAGAAGCCCAAGAAGGAGCCGAAGCCGGACCGGCGCGGCCCCGCGGTCAAGAAACCGAAGGTGGCCCAGCGCTACGCCCCGAATCCGGACAAGGGCCGCGGCAAGGGCTCACGCAAAAAGGGCAAGCGCTAACTTGTGAGCCCGCGTTGCCTTAACAGAGGCGGCCGGAACTAAGCCGAGCAGGCTTCCGTCAGTGCTGTGACTGACTCAGCCGGCACCTGGTCTCCGGCTTCGGCGATCTGGCCCAGCGGCGTCGTAATTTCCGCGGGCACCCCGGCAGTGTCCGCGGCGGACACCAGCCCGCCCAGCAATGCCTTGTCCTGGACGCTGACCAGCCCGTCCTCCACCACGGTGCAGACCTGCTTCCTGACCTCGTCCGAGGCTGCGGTAGCCACCTTGGAGGCGGCATCGTTTGCGGTGTTTTCAGCGACTTCCTGGACCGATCCGCAGGCGGAGAGGAGGAGCATCAGGGGGACGGCGGACAGGGCTGCAAGGCGGCGTTTCATTCGTCCAGCCTAACGGCTCAGTCTGTTCCGGCTTCGCCGTGCACTTCGCTCAGGTTGTCTTCGGAGCGGTCCAGATACGCCTGGAGAAGGTCGGCCGCGCGGTCCAGTTCCCCGGCTTCCAGGGCCAGGCAGATCGCTTCGTTGTCCGGCAGGTAGTGCTGGTAGAACTGCGCGTCCACGGTGGCTTTGTGGAAGAACAGGCGCATCTCGGCCAGGACCTGGCCCATGATGCTGTTCAGCCGCGGGCTTCCGGCCATGGCCACAATGGCGCCGTGGAAGTGCTGGTTGGCGGTGCCCAGGGCTTCGTCGTCACTGGCCGCCGCGGCACGCTTGCCTTCCTCGACGGCGGCCCGGACGGCGGCCACATCCTCCGGGCTGCCTCCGGCACGCAGCGCGCTGACCTCGATGGCGCGACGGACGGTATAGACGTCATGGACGTCCCCTGCCTCCAGGCTTGCCACGAAGACGCCGCGGTTGGGATGGCGGACCACCAGGCGTTCGCTGGCAAGTTCAACGAAGGCCTCGCGCACCGTGTTGCGGGAGACGCCCAGGTCCTCGGCGATGGTGGATTCGGTGAGCCGCGTTCCGGGAAGCAGTGCTCCCTCCGCCAGTTGCAGGCGGAGTTCATCCGCCACCCGCTCCGCCACGGACGGAACGGCGACGCGAAGGCGGCCTGCAGCGGTCCGCGTCGCCGCGTGATTCGCCGATCCCCGCGGAGAGACGGACGAAGAGGGGACGATCGGTTCTGAAGAGGCCATACTCGAGAATTTACACGATCGTCACATTGTTGAATCGAAGGATTGTTGAACAATCCGTAAATTTAGTGCATCCTAGTAGGACCACTCAATGAGACGGGGATCACAAATGGCAACGATTGACCTGAACAGCGACGTCGGCGAGTCCTTCGGCCGCTGGAGCCTCGGCGATGACCTGGCCATGTTCGGCTCGGTTTCGAGCGCGAACGTGGCCTGCGGATTCCACGCCGGCGATCCCAGCGTCATCCGCAGGACCTGCCGCGAGGCAGCTGCTGCCGGCGTTGTCATCGGTGCCCACGTCAGCTACCGGGATCTCGCCGGTTTCGGACGCCGTTTTATGGACATCAGCCCCACGGAACTGGCCGACGACATGGTGTACCAGATCGGTGCCTGCAGGCCCTGGCCGCCGTTGAAGGAACCCAAGTCCGGTATGTGAAGCCGCACGGCGGACTGTACAACGCCATCGTGACGCACACAGTGCAGGCCCAGGCCGTCGTCGACGCCGTGAAATCGGTTGACCCCAACCTTCCGATCCTCGGCCTCCCAGGTTCGGAAGTCCTGCGGCTTGCAGAAAAAGCCGGCTTGCGCGCCGTGACCGAAGCGTTCGCGGACCGGGCCTACAACCCGGACGGCACCCTGGTGTCGCGCTCCCTCCCCGGAGCAGTCCTTGAGGATCCGGAACAAGTGGCGGAACATGTCCTACGGATGGCCACGGAATCCTCAGTCCGCGCAATTGACGGGTCCACCCGCAAAATCCGCGCGGAAAGCATCTGCGTGCATGGTGACTCACCGGGGGCCGTAGCGATGGCCACTGCAGTGAAGTCCGCTCTCGGGGACGCCGGCGTGAGCATCGGCTCGTTCCTCTAGCCCCATCCCATGGCCGCACCCAGGCCCCCGCACTACCCCTCATCCCCCCGGAGGAAACCATGACCAGCACAAACAAGGCCGCAAAGGCCGCGACAAGGAAGCCGCCGCCCGGCGCGCTCAAGGCGTACGTCGCCAGCCTCACCGGCACCTCGCTTGAGTACTACGACTTCGCCATCTACTCGGTGGCGTCAGCCCTCGTCTTCCCCAAGATTTTCTTCCCCTCGGACGATGAATTCGTGGGGCTCCTCCTGTCCTTCTCGGCCTTCGCCGTGGGCTACCTCGCCCGCCCGATCGGCGGCATCATCTTCGGCCGCCTCGGCGACAAGGTGGGGCGCAAGTACGTCCTGGTCTTCACCCTGGTGCTGATCGGTATCGCCACCGTCCTCATCGGTGCGCTGCCTGACTACTCCGTGATCGGCATCTGGGCCCCCATCATCCTGGTGCTCCTGCGCCTGGCCCAGGGCATTGGCGTCGGCGGCGAATGGGGCGGCGCCGTGCTGCTGTCCAGCGAATTTGGCGACCCCAACAAGCGCGGCTTCTGGTCCTCCGCAGCCCAGATCGGGCCGCCCGCCGGCAACCTCATGGCCAACGGCGTCCTTGCGATCCTGGCCGCCTCGCTGAGCACCGAAGCGTTCCTCTCCTGGGGCTGGCGGGTAGCCTTCCTTGCCTCCGCCCTGCTGGTGGTCTTCGGCCTGATCATCCGCCTCAAGCTCGAGGAAACCCCGGTCTTCAAGGCCATCGCAGCCCACGGCGACCAGCCGAAGGCGCCCATCAAGGAAGTCTTCACCACCCAGCCCCGCGCGCTGATCTCCGCCGCCCTGTCCCGCGTCTGCCCGGACGTGCTCTACGCGCTCTTCACGGTCTTTGTGGCCGTCTACGCCACCAAGGAACTGGGCATGACCACGGGCAACGTGCTGGCCGCGATCCTGATCGGCTCCGCGTTCCAGCTCTTCCTCATCCCGCTTGCCGGCGCACTCACTGACCGCTTCAACCGCCGCTGGGTTTACGGCATTGCCGCTGCCGCCACCGCCGTCTACATTCCCCTGTTCTTCCTGATGATCGCGGGCAAGTCCGTGGTGATGCTGATCATCGGCGTGGTCATCGGACTGGCCCTGCACGCCTTTATGTACGGCCCGCAGGCAGCCTTCATCACTGAGCAGTTCCCGGCCCGCCTCCGCTACGCCGGTAGCTCCCTGGCCTACACGCTTGCCGGCGTCATCGGCGGCGCTGTGGCTCCGCTGATCTTCACCGCCCTTTACGGCGCAGCGTCCGGCGGCTGGTACCTGATCGCCGGGTACATCCTCCTCACGGCCATCATCACGATCGTGGGCATGCGCCTCGGCCGCGACCCGCAGCCGGAAGAGGACCTCCGCCTGCTGCACCGCGACGACGCGCGGGAGAGCCACGCCTGAGCGGCGCGGCCTGATCCCCATGGAAACAGTCACTAAGCCAGCTTCCGCGGCCCGCGTGCTCGCCGTCCGGCCGGTAGGTACGACGGCGGTGCTCGCCGAACTCTCCGGGCTCCACGACGTCCTGGCCCTGCAGGCCCTCCTGCTGGAGCAGCCGCTGCCCGGCCAGGTGGACGTCCTGGCCGCCGCCGAAACCGTGATGGTGAAGGCGGATTCACCCGCTGCGGCGCGCAGGATGACGGCCCGGCTGCTGGAGATGGACCTGACGGTCCAGTCCCACGCCGAAGGCAAACTGGTGCAGATTGAGACCGTGTACGACGGCGACGACCTCGCGGAAGTGGGGCGGCTCACCGGGCTGGGCACTGACGGCGTCATTGCGGCCCACACCGGGCAGGTCTGGACGGTTGCATTCGGCGGCTTCGCGCCGGGCTTCAGCTACATGGTGGGGGAGAACCAGGTACTGGAAGTCCCGCGCCGGAGTTCGCCCCGCACGGCCGTCCCCGCAGGTTCGGTGGCCCTGGCCGGCAACTATTCGGCCGTGTACCCGCGGAAGTCCCCGGGCGGCTGGCAGCTGATCGGCCGCACCGCGGCTACCATGTGGGACCTCAGCCGGGAGCAGCCGGCCCTGGCCGCGCCCGGTGACCGCGTGCAGTTCCAGGCGGTACGCGAGCTCATTGAAGTTACGGCACCGCGTGTTGCTGCCTCGGCTTCCCAAGCCTTGGCTGCCCGGAAACCGGACATTCAGTCCGGCCTGCTGATCCTGTCGCCCGGGCTCCAGAGCCTGATCCAGGACCTCGGCCGCCCCGGTCACGCCGGGCTCGGCGTGTCCTCGGCCGGTGCGCTGGACCGCTCCTCCCTGCGACGCGCCAACCGGATCGTGGGCAACGACCCGTCGGCCGCCGTCGTCGAATCCGTTGCCGGCGGGCTGCGCGTGCAGGCCGTGGGGGACCAGGTGCTGGCAGTGGCCGGCGCACCGTCGGCTCTGACTGTTGTGACGCCGTCGTATTCTCCCGATCCGGTGGCTGAAGACGAAGGCGACCAGTCCGAGTTTGACCAGTCCGAGCAGGTGCGCGAGGTACCCATGGCCACGGCGTTTGCCCTGCTGGACGGCGAGATCCTGACCATCGGCGCACCCGAGCGTGGCTTCCGCAGCTACCTGGCCATCCGCGGCGGGGCAGCAGTGGACACGGTGCTGGGGAGCCGGTCCACGGACACCATGTCCGGGATCGGGCCTGCGCCGCTGGCCGCCGGGCAGCTGCTGGGCGCTGGCGCTGCAACGTCCTCCAACGTGGTGGGCAACCCCGAACTGCAGCCCGACTTCCCGGACACCGGCGTCACGGTCCTTGACATCGTGCCCGGGCCCCGCGAGGACTGGTTCGACGCCGCAGCACTGGAATCCCTTTGCGCCCAGGACTGGGCGGTGACGCCCCGCTCCAACCGCGTGGGCATGCGCCTGGACGGCCAGCCGCTCAGCCGAAGCCGGGACGGGGAGCTGCCCAGCGAGGGAACCATGGCCGGCGCACTGCAGATCCCGCCGGAGGGACAGCCGGTGCTCTTTCTGGCCGACCACCCCATCACCGGCGGCTACCCGGTCATCGGGGTGGTGGTGGACCACCAGCTGGACCTGGCCGCCCAGGTTCCCATCGGCGGGTCCATCCGGTTCCGCTGGGCTCCCGGCTACGGGCTGCCCACCGGCTTTTCCGATTCTTCCCCCGGCGTTTCCCAGACAAAAGATTCCCAGACGAAGTGAGCAACTGATGCGCAAGGTCCTGATCGCCAACCGCGGAGAAATCGCCGTCCGCATCGCCCGCGCCTGCGAGGACGCCGGACTGGAGTCCGTGGCTGTCTACGCGGACGTTGATGCCGACGCCATGCACGTGGGCGCCGCCACCGAGGCGTACAGCCTGGGGGGCAACGCGCCGTCGGAAACGTACCTCGATATCCCCAACATCCTGCGCGTGGCCGCGGAGTCCGGGGCCGACGCGGTGCACCCGGGCTACGGCTTCCTGTCCGAGAACGCTGGCTTTGCACAGGCGGTCCTGGACGCCGGCCTGACCTGGATCGGCCCAAATCCGGACGCCATCCTCAAGCTGGGCAACAAGATCACGGCGCGCGAGATCGCTGTCCGCGCCGGAGCCCCGTTGGTGGCCGGCAGCGACGGTCCGGTGGATTCGGCCGCGGAGGTCCGCAAGTTCGCCGAGGAGCACGGCCTGCCGATCGCCATCAAGGCGGCGTTCGGCGGCGGTGGACGCGGGCTGAAGGTGGTCCGCGAGATGGACCAGATCGAGGAGTCCTTCGATTCCGCGGTCCGTGAAGCGGTGGTGGCCTTTGGCCGCGGCGAGTGCTTTGTGGAGCGGTACCTGGACCGGCCCCGGCATGTGGAGGCGCAGGTGCTGGCGGACCAGCACGGCAACGTGCTGGTGGTGGGCACCCGCGACTGCTCGCTGCAGCGCCGGCACCAGAAACTGGTGGAAGAGGCGCCTGCACCCTTCCTGACCGAAGCGCAGACCCAACAGATTTACGACGCCGCCAAGGCAGTGTGCCGCGAAGCCTCCTATTCGGGGGCTGGGACGGTGGAGTTCCTGGTGGCCGCCGACGGCACCGTCGCGTTCCTCGAGGTGAACACGCGACTGCAGGTGGAGCACCCCATCACCGAGGAGACCACCGGCGTGGACCTGGTCCAGGAGCAGTTCCGGATCGCCGCCGGCGAGCCGCTGCGCTTCACCGCCGATCCCAAACCGAGCGGCCACTCATTCGAGTTCCGGCTCAACGCGGAGGACGTGGGCCGGGGCTTCCTGCCGTCGCCCGGCACCATCGCGACGTTCAGCGGCCCGACGGGTCCGGGTATCCGGCTGGACTCCGGGGTCCGCTCCGGTTCGGTTGTTGCTCCGCAGTTCGATTCCCTGCTGGCCAAGCTGATCGTCACCGGCGCCGACCGGCAGCAGGCGCTCCGCCGTGCCCGCCGTGCCCTCGCCGAAATGGAAATCACCGGCGTGGCCACCGTCCTGCCGTTCCACCGGGCCGTTGTCCAGGCGCCGGACTTCACGTCCGAGACCGCGCTGGGCATCCACACGCGCTGGATCGAGACTGACTTCGCGGATTCCATCGCGGCGGATCCGGAGTTCGGTACGTCCGTTCCGGACGGTGAGCGGCGCACCATTACCGTCGACATCGACGGCCGGCGCCTCGCCGTCGGCCTTCCCGCTGACCTGCTGGATGGCTGGGCGCGCTCCGGTGCGGCCGTTCCTGCGGGGGTTTCCCTGGACGGGGCTGGTTTCGATGGCGCTGCCGACGGCGACGCTGCGGCGGGTGCCGCTGATTCCGGCGAGCTGCGGGCCGACATGGCCGGGACCGTGGTCAAGTGGCTCGTGGAGCCGGGCGCCGAAGTGTCGGCGGGGGACGCCGTCGTCGTTCTTGAGGCGATGAAGATGGAGACCCAGGTGACCGCCCACCGCGCCGGTACGCTGGCCGGGATCCGCGCAGAAGCCGGCGGGGTTGTGAACGCCGGCGCCGTGCTGGCGCTGATCGGCTGAGCCGTTCGGGCATGCCTGGCTCCAGCGAAAAGGTCCGGCCGTGTTCTCACCCCGCCGGACCTTTCCTGACGTGTAGAGGTACTTCAGTCGACGTGCTTGGACAGGGCCACCAGCACGCCTGCCATCGCAAAGTACTTGTTGCTGCCGAGATCGCGGACCGTCTTGATCCCCATGCTGGCGAGGACTTCAGCGTGCTTGTCCGTGAGGCCGGCCAGTGCGGACGGCGGGGCGTCCAGGGCTTCCTCCAGGCTCTTGTTCTCGTAGTCCTTGTCGAGTTTCCTGCCCAGCTCAATTGAAACGGCCATGATCATCCTTTGCTTGAACGAAACAACAGTCACAACCCGGCGGCAGCATCACCGCGGATCCCGGGGCCCCGAAACTACCCGATCCCCAGATGAAACACACTCCAGTACTACGGCCTGCGGCGCAGCCTGGATCCGCGCCGGTGGGGATTGAAGACGAAGGTGCTTGACTATGCGTCATGACACTAAATCGAAACCTGGTGGTTGACTCTTTTCTTGAGTCGCTGGACCAACCGTTGAAGCCTGTGATTGAGCGCCTTCGGCTGGCTGTCCTGGACGCGGATGACGCCATAACGGAGCGCATTAAGTGGAAGGCACCCAGCTTCTGTTTCGAATCTGTTGACCGGGTCACCTTCAACTTGCGGCCGCTTCATCACGTGCAGCTGATTTTTCACCGCGGTGCCAAGACCATCGAGGATGACTTCGATTTTGATCCCTCTAAATGGAGCGGGCTGTTGGAAATGATCGGGCAGGACCGCGGCCAGGTGATTTTTCCAAGCGCGGAGGCCGCGGCGGCCCGGCAGGAGGAATTCGTGGCGCTGGTGCGGGAGTGGGTTCGAGCCTGACCTGCGGGTTGACCTGCGCATACCGGCAGTGAGTGCATGATTCGACGGCTTTGGCTGGCGGTGCCCTGACATGATTCTGATAGTCTTCAGTCATCCACGGGCCTCCCGGTCGCTTCTTAGGCCGGTTGTAGATAACGAGTGGGAGCTCGCGATTTATCGCGAATGATTAGGAGGCTTTTTATGCATCTAACGCCACGCGAAAGCGAAAAACTGATGATTGTGGTTGCTGCCGATCTTGCACGACGGCGGCAGAAGCGCGGACTTAAGCTCAACCATCCGGAATCCATCGCGATCCTTACCTATGAGCTGGTCGAGGGCGCCCGCGACGGACGCCGGGTCGCCGATCTTATGAGCTATGGCACCACCATCCTGACCAGGGAAGATGTCATGGAAGGTGTCGCCGACATGATCCATGACGTCCAGGTCGAGGCGACGTTCCCGGACGGCACCAAGCTCGTCACCGTGCACAACCCCATTCGCTAGGCGAAGGAGAACCCATGAAACCCGGCGAATACGTCCTCCGCCCGGAGCCCATCACGTGCAATGCGGGCCTCATTCCCCGCGCCCTGGCCGTGATCAATCGCGGTGACCGCCCAATCCAGGTGGGGTCCCACTATCATTTCTTCGAGGTGAACGATGCCCTCGAGTTCGACCGGGATGCGGCCCACGGCTTCCGGCTGGACATCCCGGCAGGCACTGCTGTGCGGTTCGAGCCCGGTGATGCCAAGACGGTCAACTTGCTTGCTCTCTCGGGCGAGCGTGCGGTGTTCGGATTCCGGGACCGCATCAACGGCCCGCTCGAGCCGAGCCGCGGCCTGATCTCCCTGCAGGACGACACCAAATGAGCTTCGAGCTGAGCCGCAAACAGTACTCGGACCTCTACGGCCCCACCACGGGAGACGCAGTTCGCCTGGCGGACACTGATCTGTTCCTCGAGATTGAGCACGATCACACCAACTACGGTGAAGAAGTCGTGTTTGGCGGCGGCAAGGTCATCCGTGACGGCATGGGCCAGAACGGGCAGCTGGTCCGCGACGACGACATCCCGGACACCGTGATCACGAACGTGATCGTGTTGGACTACACCGGCATCTACAAAGCCGATGTGGCCCTGCGCGACGGGCACATCTTCAAAATCGGCAAGGCTGGAAACCCCCAGATTTCCCAGGGTGTGAACATCACCATCGGTGTCGCTACCGACATCATCGCGGGCGAGGGCAAGATCCTCACCGCCGGCGGCATTGATACGCACGTGCACTTCGTAAGCCCCGATCAGGTGCCGGTGGCCTTGGCGTCAGGGATCACCACGCTGATCGGTGGCGGTACCGGACCGAGCGAAGGGACCAAGGCCACCACCGTTACTCCGGGCGCTTGGCACATTTCGCGCATGCTTCAGGCGGTTGAGAACCTGCCGATCAATATCGGCCTGCTCGGCAAAGGCCACGCCAGCGCCATGGAGCCCCTCGCGGAACAGATCCGCGCCGGGGCCATCGGGCTGAAGGTGCACGAGGACTGGGGCGCCACCACGTCCTCGATCGACATGTCATTGCGCGTGGCTGACGAGTATGACGTGCAGGTGGCCATCCACTCCGACACGCTCAACGAGTGCGGCTTCGTCGAAGACACCATCCGGACCATCGGCGGCCGCGTCATCCACACGTTCCACACCGAAGGCGCCGGCGGCGGGCATGCCCCGGACATCATCAAGATCGCGGCGCTGCCCAACGTCCTGCCGGCGTCGACCAATCCCACCCTGCCGTACACGGTCAACACCATCGACGAACACCTCGACATGCTGATGGTCTGCCACCACCTGAGCCCGGACATCCCCGAGGATGTGGCCTTCGCCGATTCGCGTATCCGCGAGGAGACCATCGCAGCGGAGGACGTGCTGCACGACATGGGCATCTTCTCCATCACCAGCTCCGACTCCCAGGCCATGGGCCGGGTCGGCGAGGTGGTCCTGCGCACCTGGCAGGTAGCGGACGCCATGAAGCGCCAACGCGGAAAGCTCGACGGCGACCCCGAGGTGGGAGACAACTTCCGGCTCAAACGCTTCGTGGCCAAATACACGATCAACCCGGCGATCGCCCACGGCATCGCGGACTCGGTCGGAAGCGTCGAAGAGGGCAAATTTGCCGACCTTGTGCTCTGGGACCCGATGTTCTTCGGCGTCAAGCCCGAGTTCGTGCTCAAGGGCGGGCAGGCGGTCATGAGCGTCATGGGGGATCCCAACGCCTCCATCCCCACGCCGCAGCCACGCACCCTGCGCGGCAACTTCGGGGCACTCGGCACCGCGGTACATGCCTCATCGATCACGTTTCTTTCCCAGGCCGCCATCGCCGCCGGAGTCCCCGAGCAGTTGGGCCTGCGCCGCGTGATCCGGCCGGTGAGCGGTATCCGTACCCTCACCAAGGCAGACATGAAGCACAACGGCGCGACGCCGGATATCGGCGTTGACCCGGAAACCTACGAGGTGACTGTCGACGGCGAGCCAATCTCGGCGGAGCCCTCGACGGTGCTGCCCATGGCGCAGCGCTACTTCCTCTTTTAGACACATATCCCTAAGGGGGCATATATGATCATCGACCACGTCATCGCCAACCGGCATGATCTCCCCGAGGACGAGCTGGCTGGCCTCCATGAGGAGCAGGTTCTGCTGCCGAGCGCGGAACTCGTCAAGAAAATCCAGCGGGTGACCACCGACCACGGCCGTGAACTGGGCATCCGGCTCAGCGATGCCGCAGGCCCGGTGCGGGATCTCCGCGACGGCGACATCCTGTTCCGCGACGACAAAACTGTCATCGTGGTGACTGCGCTGGCAACCAACGTCCTTGTTATCGCAGCGCGCAGCATCCGTGAAATGGGGGTTGTTGCGCACAACCTCGGCAACCGGCACATGCAGGCGCAGTTCTTCGACGCCGACAGTGAATATGCCGCGGAGGTGATGGTGGTGCAGTACGACCACACGATCGAGGACTACCTGATCCACGTTGGCGTGCCGTACTCGCGCCAGGAGCGTGTGGTGCCCGTGCCGTTCCGCCATGCCGAACACACCCACTGAGCGCGTGAACGAGCCGCCGTCGTACCTGCTGCCGCTGTTGCAGCTCTCTGACTCCGCGCTCCCAACCGGCGGGTTCAGCCATTCCTTCGGGATGGAAACGTTCCTGGAACGTGGCCTCATCGACGGCGAAGTGAGCTTCGCCAGCTGGCTGAGCCAGTTTGTGAGCATCCAGCTGACCTACAGTGACGGGTTCGCCCTGCGCCTGGCGTACGAGGCGTCCTCGGTTGACGATATTGCCCGGGTCGACCGGATGATCGCCGCGGCGGCGCTGCCCCGTGAGGTCCGCGAGGCGGGGACCAAGATGGGCGCACGGATGCTGGCCATCGCCGGTACCGTGGCGCCGGGTGCCCGGCTCGCGGGCTACGCGGCCGACGTCGGATCCGGGCGGTGCGCCGGGCATCCGGCCGTCGCGTTCGGCGTCGCCGGCCGGCAGTTGGGCGTCCCGCTGGAGGAATTGCTCGCGAGCTACCTCTTCACGGCGGTCACGTCGCTGACCCAAAACGCCATCCGAGCCATCCCCATCGGGCAGGACGCCGGGCAGCGTGTGCTGCTGGGAACACATCCCAGGATCATGGATGCCGTCCGCCGGATCCAGGCACTGGATGCCGACGACTTCGGGATCACGGCCCCGGGTCTCGAAATCGCCCAGATGCGCCACGAACGCCAGCGCGTCCGCATGTTTATGTCTTAGCAGTCCGCGGTTCGCCGTACCCAATACGTAGCAAGGAGCACCATGAAACTCATCAAAATCGGCGTCGGCGGTCCTGTCGGCGCAGGCAAGACCCAGCTCGTGGAACGCCTGACCCGCCACCTCAGCGCCGAGATC
Source organism: Pseudarthrobacter sp. MDT3-1 (assembly GCF_054510755.1). Taxonomy (NCBI): domain Bacteria; kingdom Bacillati; phylum Actinomycetota; class Actinomycetes; order Micrococcales; family Micrococcaceae; genus Pseudarthrobacter; species Pseudarthrobacter sp. MDT3-1. The sequence continues at coordinate 21,895 of NZ_JBTNDX010000027.1, forward strand.
TCGATGGCCGCCATCACCAACGACATCTACACCATCGAGGACGCCAAGATCCTCGCGGCCAACGGGATCCTGCCACTGGACCGCATCATCGGCATCGAAACCGGCGGCTGCCCGCACACGGCCATCCGAGAGGACACGTCGATGAACTCGGCCGCTGTGGAGGAGCTGCGGCTGCGCCACCCCGGCCTCGAAGTCGTCTTCATTGAAAGCGGGGGAGACAACCTTTCGGCCACGTTCAGCCCGGAGCTTGTGGACTTCTCGATCTACATCATCGACGTGGCGCAGGGCGAAAAAATCCCGCGCAAGGCCGGCCAGGGAATGATCAAGTCCGACTTCTTCATCATCAACAAAATGGACCTGGCCCCGTATGTGGGTGCTGACCTCTCCGTGATGGAGGCGGACACTCTCGAGTTCCGCGGCAACAAGCCCTACTGTTTCACCAACCTCAAGACCGACGAAGGCCTGGAGCACGTCATCAACTGGATCAGGCGCGACGTGCTCATGCTTGATCTCCGCCAGTGACGGGTGCGCCGGCGCCCGAACTCCCGGTGCGCCGCGCCGCCGTCGAACTCGCCGGTACTCTCGCCCTCACCGTGGGTGTGCGTGGCGACCGCTGCATCGCCACGAGCCAGTACCACCAGGGCGCGCTGCGTATCCTGCGGCCGCACTACCTCGATGACACCAGCCAGGTCTGCTACGTGGTGGTCAATCCCGGGGGCGGGTACGTCGGTGGCGACGAGTATGAAATCGACATCACTGTGGAAACAGGGGCCCGGCTCCTGCTGACCACACAGTCAGCGACAAAGGTCTACCGCACGCCCGAGACCCGCGCTGAACAGCGGACGCACATCCGGCTCGGTCCTAACGCGAGCCTGGAATCTGTGCCGGACCCGCTGATCGCCTACCGCGGGGCGACTTACCGGCAGGCCACCGTGATTGAGATGCACGGCAGCGCCTCGCTGGTGATGGCCGAGATCGTCACGCCGGGCTGGTCACCGGACGGCGCCCTGTTCGGCTACGACGAAATCCGCCTGCGGAACGAGATCTCGGTCGACGGGCGCCTGGCGGTGCTCGACAACCTGCTGATCCGTCCGCTGACCGGTGCCGCCCCGATAGACGGCATGGCCTTCCTCGAGGACTACACCCACGTCGGTTCCCTCCTGGTTATGGATGCCCGCGTGGACGCCGCGCTGCTGAACGAGCTGCATGAGTTGCTGGTGCCCCTTGCCGACGGCTGCAAGCTGGGCATGTCACTGCTCGACGGCGGCCTGGCTATGCGAGCCCTGTCCCACGCCACCGAGCCGCTGGACGCCGCCATCCGCGCCGGCATCGATTTTCTGCGGTTCCGCTGGCACGGCCAGCCCCGCCTCAACCTGCGAAAGTACTAAATGAAAGCCCTCTTGAACCACCACGAGCGGGAAGCCCTCCCGACGGCCCGCCGCTTGGCGGTCACCTTCGCGGCAGTCGCCGCCCTCCACATCGTTATGCTCGCGCTGCTGGCCGATTCACTGCGCACAAACCACAACCCTGTGGTGCTCGGCCTGCTCATCACCGCCTACCTGGCCGGTGTGAAGCACAGCTACGACTGGGACCACATTGCGGCGATCGACAACTCCACCCGCCGCTTCGCCGCCCAAGGCCGCAGCCCCGTCAGCGTGGGCTTCGCCTTCAGCATGGGCCACAGCATGGTCGTCGTGCTTGCCGGCGTGCTTGTGGTCAGTGGTGCCGGCATCATTCAGGACGCACTTAATGACGGCTCGTCCGCGAACATGGTTTTGAGCATTACCGGGGCATCTGTCTCGGGCCTGTTCCTGCTGACCATCGGTGTTTACAACGCCGCCGCGTTCCGGCGTACCGCCTTGTTGTACCGCCGGGTCAAGGACGGTGCCACCGTCACGCGCGAGGCGCTGGCACCGACCGGGCTCGTGGCCCGCCTGCTCGACAAACCGCTCTCCCGCGTCAACCGCCCACGTGACATCTTTGTCCTGGGCTTCCTCTTCGGCCTCGGCTTCGACACGGCCTCGACCATCGCGTTCCTGCTCCTCACGGCGACGGCCGCCCTCGCCGGCATCTCCCCGGTCGCGCTGATGGCCCTGCCCTTCGGCTTCATGGCGGCTATGACCTTATGCGATACGGTGAACGGCGTCGCGATGATGAAGATGTACCGAAGCGCCGTTGTGGACCCCAAACGCCGTATCGGTTTCAACATGATCATCACAGGTGTGTCCGCAGCCTCTGCCCTGTTCATCTCGATCATCACCATCGCAGGCGTACTGCACGCGATGCTCGGACTCACCGACCCGGTGACCACCTTCCTTGCCGAACTCGACCTCAGCCACGCCGGGCTGGTCCTCGTGGCGCTGCTGCTGTTCATCTGGGGTGCGCATACCGGGGTGCGCCGCGTCGGCGACGCCGCCTCAGCCACAACGGGCGGAAACCCGCAGGGATAGGGCTCCACGGCGGGATCGCCTTGGTGCCGCCGGCGCCAGGCCGGGGGCCGCGCTACTCGGCGGACGGCCGCTGCCGTTGCCGTTTCGTCGCCGACCGCTGCTCCTTGGCGGCGAGGCGACGGCGGTTCGAACCCCGGGTGGGTTTGGTCGCCCGACGGCGGGGGCCTTCGGGTGCCAGACCTTCCGCCACAAGCTCGGCGAGCTTCGCCAGGGCGGTCTCTCGGTTGCGCAGCTGGGAGCGTTGCTCGGAGGAGGCCACGGTGATCACCCCGGCGACGAGGCGTGGTCCAAGCCGCCTGAGCAGCATCAGCCGCTGGTCATCCGTGAGCACGGCGGAGCCGGCGATGTTCCACGAGACTTCCGCACGGCTGTCTGTCGTGTTGACGTGCTGACCGCCTGGCCCGGACGACCGCGAGAACCGCCAGCGGAGTTCCGACGCCGGAATCGTGAGCGCGGGCGACACCTCCAGATCCATGCAACCAGCGTTGCACACTATGGGCGCTTACCCGCTACGGCTGCGGCAGGGGAGGGAGGTACTGGCAGACCCCTGATAACCAGAGCCCTCGCTAGGACAGGCATGACCGCGTTGTATTGAACGTGAACCGCAGTCCTGCCCCTACCCACAGACCGGAGCCAGCGTGACCGCCGTCGTAACCCCGATTCCCGCACGCGAGCAGACAGTCGGCCGCCCCCTGGCGATTGTGCTTGGCCTGCTGACCATCTTCGGTCCCATCTCCATGGACCTCTACCTCCCGGTCCTCCCAGCCCTCACCGCTGAGCTGCAAAGCACGACGTCGGTGGCCCAGTTGACCATCACCGCCTGTCTGCTGGGCCTCGCCATCGGCCAATTAGTAGCGGGGCCGCTCTCGGACCGCCTCGGGCGGCGGACGCCGCTGCTGATCGGTGTCGTTGCGTACACGGTCACTTCTGTCTTTTGTGCGATCAGCCCGACCGTTGAGACGCTCATCGTCGCGAGGTTTGTCCAAGGCCTCGCCGGAGCCGTGGGCATCGTCATTGCGCAGGCCGCCGGGCGGGACGTCTACTCGGGCGCCAAACTCATTCGCTACTACGGCCGCCTCACGGTTCTCGGCGGACTGGCCGCCATCATCGGCCCGGTCATCGGCGGGCAACTCGCCACCGTCACCGACTGGCGCGGAGTCTTCCTATTTCTCGCAGCCGTCGGCGTCGCCGTCCTGCTGGCGTCATTGGTGGTCTTCCAGGAGACCCTGCCGGCGAACCGCCGGGTGACCGGAGGGTTTTCGCAGACCCTCCACGGTTTCCGCCGGCTCCTCGCTGACCGCGTATTCGTCGGGGCCGTGCTGATCACCGGTTTCACGTACTCGGCGGTCTTCGCCTATCTGAGCGGGGCAACCTACATACTCCAAGGCATGTATGGGCTCTCCCCGCAGGGCTACTCGTTCGCGTTCGGCCTGAATTCACTGGGCTTTGTGGTCTTCGGGTTCATCGCCGGCCGGCTCGCTGAACGGTGGTCCGAACGTGGGACGCTCACCGCGGGCCTGATAATGACGGCGGCCGGCGCCTTGGGGCTGCTGGCGGCGGCGGCCCTGCACCTGCCGCTGATTGCCATTGTCCTGTCCCTGTTCACCATGGTCAGCGGCGTGGCCGTCACCAGCCCGCCGGCCACGTCGCTTGCCCTCAAGGATTATCCCGATATCGCTGGGACGGCATCCTCATTGTTGGGACTGGCCCGGTACGCCTTCGGCGGCATCGCCGCTCCCTTGGTGGGCATCGGCGGCGCCAACGACGCCGTCCCCCTCGGCATCGTCGCGACCGCTTCAGCGGCAGCGGCCGTGCTTTGCCTGTGGCTGGTCAAGAGGCGGCGTGGTCAGGATCGAATTCGCTGACCCGGACCACACTCGCACACTGTCTATGGGTCTTTGTCAGCGAGGCTTGTAGACGTCCGCGCGGTGCTCGATGCGGTGGACATATAAGGTGTGCTCTTCAACATCGAGGGTGAACAACACGCGGTAGTCACCGCGGCGTGCGGTGCGCAGGCTCAGGAGTTCACTTGTGAGGGGCTTGCTGAGCCGGCGTGGATTGTCGGCCAGAACTCCAGTAACGAATTCGACAATTGCGGCAGCAGCCTTCTCCGGCAGCCGACGAAACCCCTTCAGCGCGGGGCTGGTAACTTCGATTCTCCAGGGGCCCTGCTCGTTCGATGGTTCCTCAGTCACCTCGGCGGTAGCCCAAACTCTCGGCGCAGGTCATCGCCGCTGACGGTGTTCCCTGCCTCGATGTCGCGCCGGGCCTGTTCCAAATCTGTCCTGATGTCCGGCTGCGATAGCCAGTGGATGGTTTCCTGGAGTGACTCGAGGTCGTCAGCGGACATCAACACCGCTGACGGGTGCCCGTGGCGGGTGATCTGGATGATCTCATGCGTCTTGTCCGCCTCCTCCACGAGTGCGGAAAGCTTGTCCTTGGCTTCGCTAAGGGGCACGGTTTTCATACTGTGATTATAGCCTGAAGTCAGGCTATTTAATGGCCTGACTTTTAGCCGATAATTGAACTCGCGGAGGCTCAGCTGATGTCACTGCTTAGATCCGCCGCGTCACCCCGTCCGCTCCACCGCCGCCAGGATCGCCTGGCCCAGTTCCACAGGCTTGGTGAACTGGGGCCAATGCCCGGTGGGGAGGTCCACGTACTCGACGTCGCGGATGCGGGCCAGCTCGGCGGTGAAGGGATGGCCGGCGTCGATCCATTCGGTGAGGAGCGACGACGGGAACTGGCACGCGATCACAGTCGCCGGAACGTCGTACCTGCGGACGTCATGCAGCCGCTGCCGGCCATGCGCAACGCCCCTGGGCTCGGGGATGGCGCGCGCCCGGAATGACGCGCGCAACTCATCGGTGAGGTCCACCAGATCGGCGTCATCGAAGCCATCCCACGGCGGCAGGGGCACATCGTCGCCCTCGGTGCGCAGCCCGTCATTGATGACGCCGCCCTCGCCCAGGGGTCCGCTGTCCACGTAAATATTCCGGGCAACGCGGTCCGGCCGTGCGTCCGCCACGCCGTGGATGACCGCGCCACCACCGGAGTGCCCCACGAGGACCACCTTTCCGTCGAGACCGTCCAGAACGTTTACGACGGCGGCAATATGGTCCTTCAGAGTGATGCCGCCACGCGGTGCGTCCACAGATTCAAGGCCGGGAAGAGTCAGTGGATGGGTTGTGTGCCCCGACGCCTCCAGGGCAGGCGTCACCTTCTCCCACGACGACGCGTCCAACCAGAAACCGGGTACCAGGATGATGTCCATGACGGAACCCTACTCCGCGGCGCCTGCGCTAAGTAAGGTGCCGGCGCCGGGTAAGACCGGGGCGGTCAGGCCGCCGTCGCGCATTACAGCGACGGCGTCGGTCAGCGGGACGAATTCCGTGTCATGCGTGACCATCACCGTGGCCACCTGGAACTCGTCGGTGACCCGGCGCAGCAGCCCGACGATCGACGCGCTGCGCGCGTGGTCCAGCGCCGCCGTCGGCTCGTCAACCAGCAGCACTTTCGGACTGCCCATCAGGGCCCGGGCAATGTTCACCCGCTGCCGCTGCCCGCCCGAGAGCTGGTGCGGACGCTTGTCCGCGGACGCGGCCAGCCCCACCAGATCCAGGAGTCCCGCGGCGCGCGAACGCGCGGCCCTCAGCGGTTTGCCACGCAGGTGGTGGCCAATCATCAACTGCTCGACGGCGGTCAGGGACGCCAGGAGGTTGGGCTGCTGGAAGATGATGCCCACCTTCTCCCGGCGCAGCGCGGTCAGTTCCCTGTCCTTCAGCCCCGCGGTGTTGATCCCGTCAACGATCACGTCGCCGCTGGTGGGGCGGACCAGGGTGGCGGCGACTGCCAGGAGGCTTGATTTGCCCGAGCCGGACGGGCCCACCAGCGAGACCATCCGGCCCGCTGCGACTTGGAGGCTACGGCAAGCTCGGCGTGGACAACCGGACCTCCGCCATCGAACTGGCCACGCAACGACGGATCATCCTTATGAGGCGAAAATGTCCGACGGCGGTGCAATACTGAGGTTTGCATCACTCGGCAGCCGGGGGAACTTCTGAAATGGTCTTGGATACAGCGACGCTGCGGGTCGCGTTCGGCCTGATGGCTTTGGTCCTGGTGCTGCTGTTCTACTTTTCGGCCTACCGCTACACACGCTCGCCGTACAGCGGCTGGTGGTGCCTCGCTCTGGTGTTCTTCCTGTCCGGATCCACCGCTTTCCTGCTCAACGGAACCCCACACCAGTGGTGGGCCAACACTCTGGGCAACGTCCTGCTGGTCCTCGGCGGTGTAGCCGTCTGGGCCGGCGCACGCTCGCTCCGGGACGTGCGGCCGCTCCGTTGGATCTTCACGGGGCTGCCGGTGGTCACGCTGGTGGCATCCGCCGTCGACCATCCCGGCACCAACACCTGGTCCGGCGGCCCGGTCTTCCTCGCCGCGATGTGCCTGACGGTGGGGCTTGCTTCCCGGGAACTCTGGCGGCTGGAGCCGGGATATTCGCGCGTCCGGGTCCCCATGGCTGCCGCGGCGGCCGGGTTGTCCGCGTTTTATTTCGGCCGGCTGGTGTACTTCCTCCTGGAGGGCCCGAATGGACCCACGTTCGTCACGTATTTCGGGTCCGCAGTGACCACGTTGGTGACCATGGTGCTGCTGGTGGTGGTGTCCTTCAGCATGGCCGCATTGAGCAACGAACAGCAGACCCGGGCCCTGCGGATGGTGGCCACCCGGGACGATCTCACGGGGCTGCTCAACCGCAAAGCTTTCCTGGACCTGGCCGCGGAACTGTTGAATGACAGGGCCGTCACCCAGGGAACGGGCGCCCTGATCCTTGCTGACCTGGACCACTTCAAGGCAGTCAACGATACCCACGGCCATGCCGCCGGTGACCTCGCGCTGCAGGCTTTCGCTGGCGCCTGCCGGGACACCGTCAGGTCAACGGATCTTGTGGGCAGGTACGGCGGGGAAGAGTTCATCCTCCTCATCCCGGGCGCCTCCGCCGACCGGGCGCAAAAAACAGCGGGGGAGGTCAGCCGGCGCCTGGCTGAGGTCCCCACTGCCGACGGGCTGGAGATGCCCACCGTCAGTTACGGTGTGGCACTGTACGACGCCGGGACCTCCGATGTGGAAGACCTCATCGCCGCCGCTGACCGGGCCCTCTATATGGCCAAGTCGTTGGGCCGGAACCGCTCCGTCCACAGCGACCCGCGGGGCTAGCCCGTCAGTTGAGCTTTCCCGCCAGCCGCGTCCGCATCTGAATGCTGGCGGCATTAAGCCCGATCAGCTCCACTTCCAGCCCGTTCCGCCCGCGATCACGGAGAAGGCGATAGCTTCCGGGATCAGTGCCAGCGCCACCACCAGGCCCGCCAGCGCCTCGGTCTTGAGCCGCCGTGGGGAGCGAAGGGTGGCGCGGACTGATTGGAGCTGCTGCGGCGTGCTGGTCCGGGCATCGGGGACGCTTCGTGCGGCCATGGCTGGGTCCAATCGTGCTGGTGAAGCCGGCAGTGGTGGCTTCATTCTTAGGCGGGGATGGGGCGGCGCGACGCCTCATTGCGAAATAGGGGGCACGTCCGCCCCTACCAGTCTGGGGCACGCGCCAAGCCAACTGCTAAAATAACTGGGTTGTAGACCGGCCTATAGCTAGTCCAGCCAGCGCCGTAACGTAAGTAGGGGACCACACAAGACATGACGGCAGGCGGTTCACACATCAGCACTTCGGAGAGCGTCCCCGGTCCGTCGAAAAAGACAGCGGCCGGCACGGAGCTTCCGAAGTCTGCCGTGCCCGCTGTAGCTCCCCCCACCAGGCGCCGGGTGTACATCGCCACCTGGCAGGGGTTCCTCGGCGCCCTCATGATGTTTGTGGGCTCGATCGGAACCGGCTGGATCGCCAACGGCTCACCCATGATCCGCCAGCCGGTGGTCATCGCCCTGCGGACCGAAGGCTGGGGGGTGACGCTGTCCACCGTGCTCCTGACGGTGGGGGCGATGCTCCTGATGCGGTCCTGGCTGCGGCTGGGCCAGCGCCTGGACGACTGGGGCGAACACTCGCTGCGTTCGGTGGTCATAGCCATCTCCGCCTGGTCCCTGCCGCTCCTGCTGGCCGTCCCCATCTTCTCCCGCGATGTCTATGCCTATACCGGCCAGGGCCGCCTGGTCATGGAAGGCCAGAACCCCTACGCCGTGGGCATTTCCACCCTCAACAACTGGTTTGCCCTCGGCGCGGATCCGGCCTGGGCCGAGAACAGGACCCCCTACGGGCCCTACTTCCTGTGGCTCGCCCGCGGCGTGGTGGAGCTGACAGGGGCACAGCCCGACGTGTCCGTCCTGCTGTTCCGCCTGATCGCCGGCGCAGGGGTTCTGCTCTGCGTCATTTACGTGCCCAAGCTGGCCGAACTGCACGGCATCAACGGCGCGCGGGCACTCTGGATCGCGGTGGCCAACCCGCTGTTCCTCATCAGTTTCGTGGCCAGCGCCCACAACGACGCACTCATGGTGGGCCTCGCCGTCGCCGGTGTCTACTTCGCCGCGACGAAGCGCTACATGGCCGGAATCCTCCTTGTCACGGCCTCCATCGGGATCAAGCCGATCACCGTGCTGCTGCTACCGTTCATCGGGGTCATGTGGGCGGGGCACGCCGCCTCGTGGACGCGGAAGTTCCTTATTTGGGGAGCGACGGCGGGAATCAGTTTCGCCGTTCTGGCCGTCAGCGGGATCCCGTACAACCTCGGGTTGGGCTGGGTCTGGGCCATCATGGACCCGACGCCGGGGTACACCGGCTATTCGCCGTCAGGGTTCCTGGGGCAGCAGGTGGAGTTCCTCGGCAACGTGCTGGGACTGCCGGGCGGCACCATCGCGGACCTGCTGCGGACGGGCATGAAGTGGGCGGCCATCGGGCTGGTCCTGCTGCTGATGTTCCGCGGCGACTACTCGCGGGCGGTGCGCCGGCTGGCCCTGGCGTTCACCGCCGTCGTGATGCTTTCGCCCATCATCCAGCCCTGGTACATCCTCTGGTTCCTGCCGTTCCTGGCTGTGACGGGCATCCGGAACGACTGGCAGATCCGGTGCCTCTACGTGGGCGTGACGTTCTTTGTGGTGTTCGGCGCACAGGACCAGCTCTCGATCTGGTCCTTTGTGGAGCTGGCCATTGACGCGTCGTCGCTGGCGTTCGTGACGGCGCTGCTGTTCACGTTCTATCTGCTGGTCCTGGACATCCACACGCGGAAGTTGCTGATCGAGGGTAAACCCCTGGACTGGGCCCGGCGTGGTTGGCGTTGGGTCCTGGACCAGCGCCGCAGCGCCCGCTGAGGCGCGCCGGCTTCGTCAGGTCCTGAGAGTTGACGAGCCGAACTAATGCGCTGGCTGGCGCCGGAGACCCAAGCGGTATCCCAACCAGAACGCCAGTGTCAGCAGGCCCATTGCAATGAGTAAATAACCGGCCCGTGCACCGCTGTCCATCAGGACTATCGTGTCCGCTGTGAAGGTTTGGTTGGACAGGGGCGCGTAGGCGAACCACCCGATCTCCTGCCGGGGCGCCAGGATGGCAGCAAGTCCTGTAGCAACGGCTGCTGCAGCAAGGAGCGGTGCCAGCAGCGGCAGCCAGCGGCGGAACCCCGGCCTGTTTGTGTTGTCTGCCCCCGCGGTCATGGCACTACCCTAGTGCGGCCCGGGTCAGGCGGCCCACATCAGGCGGCCTGCGGGACCGCCTGCGATTTGCGGCCCAGCTCCGCGGTCCGCTTCACCGACCACCACAGCAGCACCACCAGGAGCACGTTGCGCGTGGTCAGGATGGCGGCCATGACCGGGTGGGCGTGGATGAGGGGCGTGTAGAACAGCGGGTAGATCACAAACGTGGTCAGGGCAATGCCCATCAGCAGCGTGGCAGGGACCTTCCACCGCTCCCAGTCGTGCGTGAGGCCGGCGATGATCACCGGGGCCAGCCAGATGATGAACTGCGGCGATCCCACCTTGTTGAACACGATAAACGCCGTGGTCATCATCAGGGCGCCCTCGAGGAAGAGTTCCTCCCGCTCGGCGCCCCGGTTCAGCGCCCGGACCAGCAGGACGGCGGCCACCACGGCGGCGAGGATCAGCAGGGGCTGCATCAGGAACGCGGCCACGTCCGCGCCCGGGCCGTAGACCTCGGTGGAGTTGATGGCCGTGTTGTCCGCCATCTTGGAACCGGCGATGTTGAACACGCTGAGCCACACCCACGGCGTGGAGAATGTGGCTTCCAGCTGCATGCCGCGCTCGCCCTGGTTGGTCAGGAAGTCCATGATGTGCGGCAGGCCGCCGGACAGGTACGTGCCCAGGCCCACGACGGCGGTGACTGCGACGCCGGACACCAGCACCTGGATCCGTTTCCGGCTGGCAATGACGATCGGCACCAGGACCGCTGCCGGCCACACCTTGAGCCAGGTGGCCACGCTCAGCAGGATCCCTGCCACCACGGGGCGTTCGGCCGCGTACAGCAGGGCAATCAGCACGATGGGGGCGGTAATTCCCTCCACCCGGGCGAAGCTGAGGTAGCCCATAAAGACGGTGAAAAACAGCCACCACCAGGCCGGGGCGATGCCCTTCACCTTCCGCGGCCCGCGCGTCAGGAATGCAAGCCCGACGGCGTTGAGGCCTGTGATGATGAGGAACCAGCACAGGAGGTACAGGCTGGGTCCGGCAATGTTCGCGAGGAAGATGGGGATCTGCGCCAGCACCGGGTACACCCAGGGGCTGATCTTGCCGTCCAGGCTGTCCGGGCTGTAGCCGTCCATGGCCCACTGGCGGTACTGCTCGGTGTCGCTGAACGTATCGCCGTTGAGGAAGAAGGACGCCATCCAGCCGAGGAAATACAGGTGGATGACCGCGAAGCCCCACCAGACGCTGGACGGACGGGCGAACCAGTCCACCACGCGGGCGGGCAGGACTGTGCGGCGGACGCTGACCAGCCGGTCGAAGAACTTTGTGGAAATCTCAGGACTCCTTGAGCGCGGGGACGGACGCTGAAGTCTTTTTGCCCAGCGAGTACAGGCGCCGGACCGACCACAGGAACAGGACCACCAGAAGGACGTTGCGGATGGTCAGCACACCGGCCATAAGGGGGTTGTTGTGGCTGAGGGCATCATAGAACAGCGGGTAGATGAAGAACGTGGCCACCGCGATCGCGATGAGCATGGCCGCGGGGACCCGCCACTCACGCCAGCTGTGCGCCAGGCCCACCGCTACGGCCGGGGCGAGCCACACCATGAACTGGGGCGAGCCCACCTTGTTGAACACCACAAAGGCGGTGGCCAGGGTAAGCGCCCCGGCCAGCAGCAGCTCGGTACGGTCCACGCCGCCGTCGGCCTTTCCGTTGCTGTTGAGCTTGCCGTTGTGCAGCGCCCAGAAGGTCAGTCCGGCCACGAGCAGGGCAGCAAGAATGAGGAGCGGCTGCATCAGCACGGACATCACCGCGGTGCCGGGTCCGTCCACCTGCATGGAGTTGATATCGGTGTTCATGTACATCCGGGAGTCGCCGATGTTCAGCACGGACAGCCACAGCCACGGGGTGGTGAACGTTGCCTCGAGCTGCATGCCCCTGTCACCCTGCTGGGTCAGGAAGTTCAGCAGCTTGGACACACTGCCAACCGCGGCGGCAAGTGCCACCACCACCGCTGACGTGGCCACGCCCGCCAGCACCACCAGGAGGCGGTTCTTGACCACGGCGAACAGGGCCAGCATCACCGCGGCCGGCCAGACCTTTACCCACGTGGCGGCGGCGAGCAGGACCGACGCGACAAACGGCCGGCCCACACCATAGGCCAGGGCCACCAGGACGATCGGTGCGGTGAGGCCGTCCACGCGTGCGAAGCCGAGCCAGCCCATCAGCAGCGTGAAGATCAGCCACCACCAGGCCGCCGGGATGGCGTCCTGGTTGCGGCCACGGTCCGTGAGCTTGGCCAGGGCCCAGCCGTTGAGGAGGGTGGTCATCAGCACCCACAGGAAGAAGAACGGTCCGGGGCCGGCAAGCCCTGCCAGCGCCATGGGGATGAGCGCGAGGATGGGGTACACCCAGGGGCTGGGGCCACCGCTGAGGTTCGCTTCGTCGAAACCGGCCCGGGCCCAGTCGCGGTAGATGAACGTGTCGCTGAACGCTTCGCCGCGCAGGGAAAGCAGCGCCGCGAAGATCAGGAAGCCCAGGTGCACCAGGATAAAGCCCGTGAGCAGTCCACGCGGCGTGTTCAGCCAGGACCGTGCGGCCGCAGGCAGGATGACGTTGCGGATCCGGGTGAGCGTGGCGAAGAATGCGTCCGTGGAAATGGCGGAATCCTTGTCAGAGAGGGGCAAAAACGTGCCGGATCTTGCCGCGGGGCTGGAGCCGGGAGCATCGGAGGTCCGTGTACAACAGCCTCCACCATGAGTCAAGGGTAGTTGAATGTCAGCGGTGCCCAATAATCCTGCGGCTCCGCGATTGGTCTACTCGGACTTGGTCTGGCGGTAGCGCACGATCTGTTTGAGCCGCCGCAGGAGGCTGTCGCGCCGCGGGTGCGGGACGGCGTCGGGCGCCTCTGCGGTGAGGTCAATGTGTTTGGTGCCGTATTGCCACAGCAGGAGGTCATCCAGCAGGCGGTCCGGGCCGGGGGAGTAGCGGTGGTCCAGTGCCTTGCGGACCTCGGTGATCCGCTGGGCGCTGAGCAGGCCTGCCAGCTGGACGGTCTGGTTGAGGCCGTGGGCAGCCATGAGCTCGGCGGCCCAGCCCCAGTCGTCATCCACTTTGCGGTCCACGTGCGGCAGCAGCGTGCGCCAGACGTCCCGGATCCGGTTGGGTGTGAGCTGCGCGGCGCCTTCGCCCTCCATGTCCCAGTAGCTGCGGACTTCCTCGTAGCGTTCGTGGAGGTCCGCGAAGGCGCTTTCCACTGTTTCCAGCATGGCGGCGGTGGCGGTGAACTGCCGGTCGAAATGCGGCGTCCAGGCGCGGGGGTCCTCGGCTTTGAAGCGGATGTCGTGCTCGATCTCGCTCCATGCGTGGGCGAAGACGGTGCGGATCTGGCATTCGAAGAAATAGCTGCCGTTGGCCGGAATATCCGGGTTGAAGGCCTGCTGGTAATCCTTCACCGCCTCGTTCTGGATGGTGCGCAGGATCAGGTGGCGGCTCGAATAGCCGTACGTGCCGGACTCGATGGAACCGATGTCCTTCTCCCGGTCCCCGCGGCAGTCAAACACCTGCCGCTGGCGCTTGATGATGTTGGCCACCAGGGCATTCTCGGTTGGCAGTTTGGTGATGACGCGCACGCCCACCATGTCGTTGAGGGTGCGGAACGGGTCCGGGAACTTCAGCACCGGGGGTCCGCCGGGTTCCAGCGGTTCCTCAATCCGGGAGATCTTCTCCCGGAAGGATTCCACCGACTTGGTGCGCCCGGTGACAAAGAGCGGCGTGACCTCGGTGTCCTTCAACATGTCGCGGAGGATATGGAGAACGTCCTTGGTGACCAGCTTCAGGGCAGGGCGGACGCGCTCGTAGATCTCCACGTTCTCCTGCACGGATTCACGCAGGCTGATGTCCAGGGCGTCCCAGTTACTCGGCATGCCCCCAGCTTACGGCGGGGGTGTGACAGCACCCCATCAGGACGCTCTCTCACTTATTCTAAGAAATGCGGCAACGCTCTCTCACTTTCTTAGGGAAAGTGAGAGAGCGTTGGCTATGAAGGGGCCGTTGCCGAGGTGGAGTTGCGGACCACCAGGGAGCTTTCCAGGGTCAGCTGCGGCTGCTCCAGCTGGTGGCCTTCCATAAGTCGGCGCAGCTGCCCGCCGGCCTTCAGCCCCAACGAGGTCGCCGGCAGATGCACGCTGGTCAGGCTGGGATTGCTGGTGGCGGAGTACGGCAGATCATCGAAGCCGGCGATGGCCAGCTGGCCCGGGATCTGGACGCCTGCCACCCGCGCTTCCTGCAGCACCCCATAGGCGTGGGTGTCAGTGCAGTAGACGACGGCGGTGACCCGGGCCTGCTGCCACGCGGGCCAGGCGGCGGCGAACGCGGCGGCAGACGCCCCGACGTCGATGGTGGTCCTGATGATGTGGCCGGGCCCCACCGATATTCCGTGGGCCGCTGCCTCGTCCAGGAAGGCTTCGCGGCGGATGGCGAACGTCGCTGTGCCGGTGACACTGTCCACGTAGGCCACCTGCCGATGCCCTGCATTTGCCAGGTGTCCCGCCAGCTCCCCCGCGCCGTGTGCAACGTCCAGATTGACGGACGGCGCGTAGGCTTCCAGCCCTGGGGCATCGAGCAGGACCACGGGGCCCGCGGCAGAAAGTTCTTCCAGGAATTCGGCGTTTGGGGCACCCACGAGCAGCCCGGCCGGCCGGAGTGCCATCAGCTTCCGGACGTCGCCGGCCTGCGGAAATTCGCCCGCGTCGGTGACGGACAGCAGCAGCTGGTAATCAGCCCCGAGTGACTCCCGGACCCCGGCGATCACCTTGGCGAAAAACGGGTTGGAGATGTCCGGAGACACGAGGATCACGATGGAGCTGACGCCTTTGGCCAGCGAGCTGCCGATCCCGTCCACCACGTACCCGAGCTCGGAAATTGCGTCCCGCACTCTGGCAATGTTGTCCTCAGAAACGCGGCCGGCAGTCTTGCCGTTGGCCACCAGGGAAACCGTCGCCGTCGAGACGCCGGCGCGGGCCGCGACCATGGCGGCGGTGATGCGCCGAGAGCGGACGGATTGCTGCACCTGCTCCGCGGATTCCATCCTTCGATCGTAGTAGGCGTGGAGGGCCGGTGCTGCCCGCCGGTGTTCTAGACGAGAGTGGAGGTGTCGATGACGAACCGGTAGCGGACGTCGGAGGCAAGGACGCGTTCGTAGGCATCGTTGATCTTGCTGGCCGGGATGACTTCGATTTCGGCACCGAGGTTGTGCTCGGCGCAGAAGTCGAGCATTTCCTGGGTTTCGCGGATCCCGCCGATCATGGAGCCGGCGAAGGAGCGGCGGCCCATGATGAGGGCGAACGCGTTGACCGGGAGCGGTTCAGCGGGAGCACCGACGTTGACCAGGGCGCCGTCGAGGGTGAGCAGCTGCAGGTAGGCACTGATGTCGATCGATGCGCTCACGGTGTTGATGATCAGGTCGAAGCTGCCGGCGAGATCCTCAAAGGTGGTCTCGTCGCTGGTGGCGTAGTAGTGGTCCGCGCCCAGCTTCAGCCCGTCCTCCTGTTTTTTTAGCGACTGTGAAAGTACGCTGACTTCCGCGCCCATGGCGTGGGCGAGCTTAACGGCCATGTGGCCGAGGCCGCCCAGGCCGACGACGGCAACTCTCTTCCCGGGGCCGGCACCCCAGTGCCGCAGTGGGGAGTACGTGGTGACGCCCGCGCACAGCAGGGGAGCGGCGGCGTCGAGCTCGATGCCTTCGGGGATCCGCACAACAAAGTCTTCGGTCACGACGACGTGCGTGGAGTAACCACCCTGCGTGATGGTGCCGTCGCGGTCCACAGCGCCGTAGGTGCCGACGTTGCCATTCAGGCAGTACTGCTCTTCGCCCTTGAGGCAGTTGACGCATTCGCGGCAGGAGTTGACCATGCAGCCGACGCCGACCCGGTCGCCGATAGCGTGCTTGGTGACCGCCGTGCCGATCTCGGTGACGATGCCGGCGATCTCGTGGCCGGGGGCCAATGGGTAGGACTGGGGACCCCAGTCCCCGCGGACGGTGTGGATGTCAGAGTGGCAGATGCCGGCGAACTTGATGTCGATCAGGACATCAAGGGGGCCGACGTCGCGGCGTTCGATCTTCGTGGGAACGAGCGGCTCAGCGGCGGACGGTGCGGCGTAGGAACTAACGGTAAACATTCTTTTCTCCTGTTTAGGGGGTGCCTTTGCATCAATATCACCCTATTTCCATCGGCTGAAGAAGGCTGCGTTTATGGGGGTACAAGCTCTCCCCCCTTTAGCCTGGTGAACCGGGGCTATCGTGGAGTCATGGACAACCTGCCCGACAACCGCGCCGACATCCGGGACTTCCTGGCCAGCCGCCGCGCCAAAATCCGCCCGGAGCAGGTGGGGCTTCCCGCGGGCAGCCGTCGCCGCGTTCCCGGACTGCGCCGCGAAGAGGTTGCTGTCCTCGCCGGAGTGAGCACCGAGTGGTACGCGCGGCTGGAGAAGGGCAACATCAGTGGCGTGTCTGACGACGTCCTCAAGGCCGTCGCCGGGGCACTGCACCTGAATGATGAGGAATGCCTGTACCTTTTCGAGCTGGCACGGGCCGCCCGGCCCATGCGCCGGACGCATTCCCGCCGCAAGGAAGTGGGGCTGGCGGTCGCTGTCCATTGGCTGCTTGACTCCATCACCATGTCGGCCGCGTTCGTCCGCAATGGCCGCCTCGATATCGTGGCCTCTAATGCGCTGGGGCGTGCACTCCACGCGCCCATGTTTGCCAGCGAAACCACCACTGCCAACGGCCAAGCAAACTTCGCACGCTTTCACTTCCTCGACCCGGCCGCACGGGAGTTCTTCGTCGACTGGGACGCCGGCGCCGCGGCCACCGCCGCCCTGCTGCGTGCCGAAGCCGGCCGTGAGCCCAACGACCGCTCTCTGCGCGAACTCGTAGGCGAACTATCCACCTTGAGCCCCGAGTTCCGCACGCTGTGGGCATCGCATGACATCCGTTTCCGACACGAGGGAACCAAGCGGCTGCGACACCCCGTGGTAGGCGACCTGGAGCTGACCTACCAGTCCCTGACGACCACCTCCCCGGGTGCCGTCAACGACGTCAGCTTCTACACCGCTGAACCCGGGACGACCCACGAAGAGCGCATCAAACTCCTTACGAGCTGGGCGGCCACGGCGGTTTCGGAAGCAGCAAAACCGAACAATTGACGCGCACGCGTGACGAGCTTTGACTGAAAGGACACCATGGAACTCGCCGATCTCCTTGAGGCGCTGAATGCCGGACACACCATCACCGGGGACTCGCCGTTGCATGAGGTCATGCACCGGGTCAGCCAGGTTGCCCTGCGCATCACTGGCGAACTCAATGGCGGATATCAGGAACCGGAGCGGGTACGGGAGCTGTTAGCTCAGCTGACCGGCAAGCCGGTTGACGAATCTGTGACGGTTTTCCCGCCCTTCTACTCCGACTTCGGGAAGAACATCTCCCTCGGGGAACGGATC
Source organism: Pseudarthrobacter sp. MDT3-1 (assembly GCF_054510755.1). NCBI lineage: Bacteria > Bacillati > Actinomycetota > Actinomycetes > Micrococcales > Micrococcaceae > Pseudarthrobacter > Pseudarthrobacter sp. MDT3-1. The sequence goes on from NZ_JBTNDX010000027.1 coordinate 39,475, forward strand.
TTCATCAATTCCGGGTGCAAGTTTCAGGACCAGGGCGGTGTGGTCATCGGGGACGACTGCCTGATCGGGCACAACGTGGTGATAGCCACGCTCAACCACGACCTCATGCCGAGCCGTCGCGCGGACATGCACCCGGCCCCTGTGGTCATTGGCCGCAATGTTTGGATCGGGGCCAACGCCACAATTCTGCCGGGCGTGACGATCGGTGATGATGCCGTCGTGGCGGCTGCGTCCGTGGTCACGAAGGACGTACCGGAAAGTGCCATTGTTGTGGGGTCGCCTGCACGGGTAGTGCGCTCGCTGACCGACTGAACCCACCGGAGTCGGAAGCACCACACCCAAACCCGCCCCCAAGAAGATCATTCTTGACTGCGACCCCGGGCATGACGACGCCGTGGCCATCCTGCTCGCGCACGGCAACCCTGATATTGAACTGCTGGCCGTCACCACCGTGGTGGGCAACCAGACGCTCGAAAAGGTCACCAAGAACGCGCTCGCCGTCGGGACCATCGCCGGCATCACCGGGGTGCCTTTTGCCGCCGGCTGCGGCCGGCCCCTGGTCCGCACCATCGAAACCGCGCCGTCCATCCACGGCGAGACGGGCATGGACGGCCCCGCACAGCCCGAGTCCACCATCGAACTGGACCCGCGCCACGCCGTCGACCTCATCATCGACACCGTGATGGCCCACGAGCCAGGCACGGTCACCCTCGTACCCACCGGCGGCCTCACCAACATCGCGCTGGCAGCCCGCAAGGAACCGCGCATTGTGGAACGCGTCAAGGAAGTTGTCCTCATGGGCGGCGGCTACCACGTGGGCAACTGGAGCGCCGTGGCCGAATTCAACATCATCATCGACCCCGAAGCCGCCCACATCGTGTTCAACGAAAAATGGCCCGTAGTGATGGTGGGCCTGGACCTCACCCACCAGGCCCTGGCCACTCCGGACGTGGTGGAGAAGATCGCAGCTGTGAGAACCGGACCCGCCAAGTTCGTGATGGAACTGATGGAGTTCTTCACCCAGACCTACAAGGACGCCCAGGGCTTTGACTTCCCGCCCGTCCACGATCCCTGCGCCGTGGCCTACGTGATCGATCCCAGCATCGTCACCACCCGCAAGGTTCCCGTTGACATCGAACTCCAGGGCACGCTGACGCTCGGCATGACCGTGGCCGACTTCCGCGCTCCCGCACCAGATGACTGCACCACCTCCGTGGCCCTTGACCTGGACCACGCCCGTTTCTGGGACCTCGTCACGGATGCCCTCGTGCGCATCGGTGAGCCCGACGTCGGCGCTCCCGCCGCCGCTGCTGAACCCGCCGCCCTTGCAGCAGCCACGGGAGGCAAGTAGATGACCGCCACCCTCACTGAGGCAAAGACCAGCCGGGGCAACGTCACCGCCCTGATGGTCGCCCTGCTGGCCGCGTGCGTCGCGTTCCAGCTCAACGCCTCCATGCTCAGCCCCGCCTTGGTCACCATGGGCAAGGAACTGAACACCGATCAGGCCGTCATCGGCCTCTCCCAGACCTGGTTCTTCACCGCCGCCGCCCTGTTCTCCCTCTTCCTGCCCCGCCTGAGCGACATCATCGGCCGGAAGAAAATCCTGATCGGCATGATGCTCCTGATGGCCGTTGGTTCGGTCATCGCGGCCATGGCCCCCGACGTGACCTGGCTCTTTGTGGGCCGCATCATCCAGGGCGTCAGCGGCCCCACCGTGCCGTTGTGCCTGATCATGCTGCGCTCCGCCGTCAGCAACCCGCGCAAATACGGGACGCTCATGGGCCTCATCACCGCGGTCAACGGCGGCGTAGCCGGCGTCGACGCCTTTGTGGGCGGCTACTTCGCCGAGCACTTCGGGTTCCGCAGCATCTTCTGGCTCATGGTGGTCCTGGCCCTCGTCGCCACCGCCCTGATCGCCTTCCTCGCCGGCGAGAGCAAGCCGGCCGCCGGCACCTCCATGGACTGGCTGGGCGTGTTCTTCATCGTGGTTGCGGTGGGTGCGCTGCTCACGGCCCTCAATGAGGGTTCCAAGCTGGTGGGCGGGTTCGCGCCCGGCACGCTCATGCTGGCGATCGGACTGGTGGTGATTGCCGCCGTCGCGTTCTACGCCTTCTGGACCGTGGAAAAGCGGTCCAAGCAGCCCATGGTGGAAACGGTCCACCTGCGCCAACGCTCCACGTGGGCGCCGCTGCTGACCACCACGCTGACCATGACCGGCATCTTCGCCGTCATCAACGGGATCGTGCCGGCGTATGTGCAGGCTGCTGACCCGGGATTCGGCATCGGCCCCACCGAAATGTCGCTGATCATCCTCACCCCGTACGCCCTGCTCGGCTGGCTGGTGGGTCCCATCAGCGGCAGGCTCGCGCCGGTACTCGGCTACACCAAGGTCCTGCGCATCGGCATGCTGGGCAGCATCGCCGCCCTGGCCATCATCGCGTTCTTCGGCCTCAGCAGCCTGCCCATGATGATCGCCGGAACGGTCTTGCTGGGCATCATGTACGCCGGTACGGTCAACATCATGCTGAACGGCCTCGGAGTTGTCCTCTCACCCGCCGGAAACCCGGGATTCCTGCCCGGCATGAACGCGGGCGCCTTCAACCTGGGCGCCGGCTTGAGCTTCCTGGTGCTGCCCGCAGTGCTGGTGGCCACCTCGGCTCTCGGCGACGCCAAGGCGTCCTACCTCTCCGTGGTGGTGACGGGCCTGGTCATCACGGTGGCCGCGTTCGCCGCGTCGCTCCTGATCCCCAAGCCCGTCGAGGCTGAGGTGACCGAATGACCGCCGCAACAGCCGGCACCCGCGGCCGGATCGTCGTCGTCGGTTCCCTGAACGCGGACCTGACCATTTATTGCGAGCGGCTGCCGCTGCCCGGCGAGACGGTGCACGGCAACGGTTTCGCCGTGAACCCGGGCGGCAAAAGCGCCAACCAGGCCGTCGCCGCCAGCCTGCTGGGCGGGTCCGTCAGTCTTGTGGGTGCCGTGGGCGTGGACGCCAACGGCGACATGCTCCTGTCCTCCGCTGCCGGCGCCGGGGTGGACATCTCCGGCGTGCGCACCTCAGCAACCGAGGCCACCGGCGTCGCCGTCATCGCCGTGGATTCCAGCGGCGAAAACAACATCATCATCTCCGCCGGCGCCAACGGCACCCTCTCGCCGGCGGACGTCGCCGCTGCGGCGGAAACGTTCGACGGCGCCGCAGTGGTCTGTCTCTGCCTGGAAGTCAGCCTTGACACGGTTGAGTCCGCCGCCCGGGCAGGGCACGACGCCGGCGCCACAGTTCTGCTGAACCTCTCGCCGTACGCGGAAATCCCGCAGGCGCTGGCGGACCTGACCGACGTCCTGCTGGTCAACGCCCATGAGGCGTCGCTGTTCCTCGGCTCCGCCGGGAATCCCGGTTCCGCCGAAATTCCCGGCAGCGACGCGGATGTCAGCCATTGGGAAGCGGTCAGGCTGCACTTCGCCGAGCGGGGCCTGCAACGCGTCCTGGTCACGCTGGGGGCCCACGGCTCGGTGGTGCTGGATTCGCTGGCGCCTTCGGGGCAGCAGCTGGTCCGGGTGGCACCCATCAAGGTCAAGGCGGTGGACACGACCGGCGCGGGCGACGCCTTCACGGGGGCGGTAGCCGCCCGCCTGGCAGCCGGTGCGCCGCTGGCTGACGCCGCCGCCTTCGCCTCGATTGCCGCCGCGCTGGCCACCGCCCGCAAGGGAACGCAGGCAGCCTATCCGCAGGTGGCGGACGTGGAGCGCCTCCTCGCCTCGGGAACCGTCTGACGGTCTGAGGGCAGTACAAAAGAAGCGCCCGACGGCGGCAGTCTCCTGCCGCCGTCGGGCGCTTCCTTGTGTGCCTCTTACCGCAGTCGGGGTTACCGGCTGTGGCTACCGGCCGGTGTCTGCTGCCGGACCGCGGCCGGCGTGAACCGGGCCCCCGTTTCCGGGAAGGAGGGGACCTCGATCCGGGCGTGGGTGTGGACCTCCTCGACGGTCCTGCGGGTGTGTTCGGCGATGGCCTCCATGGTGGTGACCCACATTCCGTCCATTGATTTCACCCGTTCAATCAGCTTCTCCAGGGCCACGGCCTTGGACGGCCGGCCCGAGATGAACGGGTGGTTGGTCAGGACAAAACAGCTGCCCTGGGCATGGTGTGCCTCAGCCTCCAGGGTCCACATTTCCAAGACCTTGGCCGGGCTTTCGATGACACCGCTGCCAGTGACTCCGGGGTAGAACGCGTACTGCTCCCAGTCATCCAGGGTCCAGTCGACCGGGATCTCCACGATGTCCCGGCTGTCGCCGGGGGCGACGCCGAAACGGTACGGTGCGTCGCCGTCGAGCAGGCTCGAATCGTAGAGGAAACCTCGGTCCGCCAGGAGCGCAGGGGAGTGCCAGTTCAGTTCCCACCACGGCGCGCGGTACCCCACCGGTTCCACACCGACCCTTGCGAGGGCCTCCAGCCCGCGGTCGATGTACCGGGCCTCGGTCTCGGCGTCGATGCCCTGCATGGGCTCGTGCAGGTACCCGTGGTGGGCCACCTCGTGCCCGGCGTCCACGATGCGCCGGACCGTGTCCGGGTAGCAGTCTGCCGTGAAGCCGGGAACGAAGAAGGTGGCCCGGATGTCCTGTCGCTGGAGGATCTGAAGCAGCCGCGGGACCGCCACCTTGGGCCCGTACGACTGGTGGGTCATCAGGGACATCCGGCGCGTGCTCTTCGGATCGTGGGCGATGGTGCAGGACTCGGCGTCGACGTCGAACGTGAATGAGGCTGCTGCCCGCTTACCGTCAGGCCAGGTGATGGGATGGGCTGAGTCCGCGAATGCTTCAAAGGTCATGTCTTGTTTCCTTGAGTTTCAGTGTCCGCCAGTAATTCAGGTCCGGGGCGTTTCAGAGACCGGCGGGGGCGTTGGTCTGGGCGTCGAATCCGAGGTCTGCGGACGCCGGGTGGGCGGCGGTGTCCGTTTGGTCGGCCTCGAGGTATTTGCGGTGGACCTTCGGCCCGAGGATGGCGTAGCTGCCGGCACTGGCAAGGCCGCCGGCAAGCCAGGACAGGTCCCAGCCGCCCAGAGCCACGGCAATGGGGCCCTGCATCGCCGGAACGAGTCCGTACATAAACAGCCAGGTGGCGAAGATGCCGACCAGGAGGGAGACGACACCTGCCCAGTTGACGCCGGGGAGGCGTTTGGTGCCGACGGCGTCGAAGAGCCTCTCCGGGTTGCCCGGCCAGCGCTTCTCGATCCAGAAGTAGTGGACCAGCATGACTCCGCCCCACGCGGCAACCCACGCCACGAGCCCGATGAGCCAGGCGTCGAGGACTGTTGCGAAGTCTTCCTGGAAGATGAAGAACACGACGGCGGCGAGGGAGAAGACGCCGACGAACAGGTTGAGTTTGCGGCGGCTGATGGTGATGTCCAGCGACTGCGTGGCGACCGAAAAGGTGTAGATGTTGAGGATGTTGGTGGCGATGGGGCCGTGCAGCACCATCAGCAGCACCGGCAGCGCGAGGACGCCGAAGTTCTGGACGATGAGCTTCCCAGGGTCGATTTCGCCGCTGTTGGTGGCCAGGCTTGCGCCGAGGATGCCGAGCCAGACAACCGGGATGAACTGGCCAAGGACCGACGCCAGGTAGACCTTTTTCTTGGGAACTTGGGTACTCACGAACCGGGAGTAGTCGGCGGCGTAGGTGAACCAGGTGATGCCCCAGCCGATGCCGATGGCGGTCATCACGGCGCTCATGGCCGCGATCCGTTCGGAGCCTTCCAAAATGTTGCCGGCGGGGCCAGCGTACGTCCAGTTGATCTTCATGCCGAACCAGGCCACGGCGGACATGACGGCCAGGATGAGGATGGTGGGCGGCACGGTCCACTTTTCGAAGGCTGCGATGGCTTTGTAGCCGAACCAGGCGATGGCTACCTGCGCGGCCATGATGGCGGTGGCGACGCCGATCTTCCAGCCATAGTTGTGTGCTGTGGGATCCACCCATCCGAGCGTGCCGAAGAGTGCCATGACCAGGTCCAGGATGATCCACGTGTTAACCGCGCACCAGCCGATCACCAGGACCGCCTGGATGGCTGCCGGCAGGTAGTTGCCGCGGCGGCCGAAGGCTGCGCGGGCCAGGACCATGCCGGTGGCGCCGGTCTTCTGGCCGAGGAGGACGAAGCAGCCGAACAACAGCATTCCGATCAGGTTCCCCAAAACCAGAACGGTGACCGTGTCCGCGAAGCCGAGGCCGAGATGGATGCCGAGGGCACCCAGTACCCAGTTGATCGGTGCAAGGTTTGCGCCGGCCCAGATCCAGAACTGACCCGAAACTTTCTGAGTTCGCTGGGACTCGGGAATCGGCTGAAGCCAGGCTTCGCAGTCCTCGGCCGGCGTCATTGCCGGCCCTGGCTGCGTTGTGGAGAGGTTGTCTTGCATGGGGGAGCCTCCATGAGTAAAAGGGATAAGCCCAGATTATGTGGCCCAGGCCACATGCACCACATACAATGTGTCTGCCAGTTCATGAGAAAACGCGACGGAGTGTCATGCCAATACGCCTGCAGGATGTCTTGAAACATTCCACCCTCACGCCGGCGGACCCTGTGATCCGCGCAGCGGCGGCCATTGCGGCCCAGACGCAGCTGCGCTGGATTCATTCCAGTGAGGTATTGGACATTGCCCCGTTACTTGGCGGCGGTGAACTGTTGCTCACCGGCGGTCAGGCCCTCGTCTCGGCAACGGATAAGCGGCGTATTGGCTACATCTGGGAACTGGCGGAACGTGGAGTGGCTGCGCTGGCCATAGAGACTGGCACGGAGCTGGCCTCGATACCGTCGTCGATGGTGGCAGCAGCTGAAGCCGCCGGGCTTCCCTTGATAGAGCTCCGCAAAGTTGTGCCCTTTGTCGGCGTCATGGAAGCGATCAACTCGTTGCTTGTGAGTGAGTCAGCTGCCCACTTGCAGCAGGCTGACCAGGCCAGCCATGCCATGGCAGTGGAGCTGGCCCATGGCGGCAGCCTTGATCGGATCCTGGCTGTCCTGGCGGACGCTACCGGCTCGGAAGTTGAGCTGACGTCCACCGCGGGCGCCCCGCTGGCCAGCGCGCTGCCGGCTGATCATGCGGAGGAGCCGGAACCCGGAGCGTCTATCGAGGCCGCGCCGGATCGTGCGCGGATCATCCAGGTTGACGTGTCCGTGCGTGGCATCCCTTCAGCCCGCCTTACGCTTCACGCCCTGGCGGGAGCTGATGTGAACCTGGCGAGGATCGCGGGCAACCGCTCGGTGGACATTCTGGCGTTGGCCCTGCTGCAGCGCATGCCCCCGGGCCTGAAGGAGATGGCGGGTGCGGCGCTGATCCGCGCCGTCGATTCCGGAACTCAAAACTGGCGGCTCCAGCAGCTCGCTCCGGCAGCCGGGATCCCGTTGGCCGCGCAGCTGGTGGCTGTTGTGGTTCGGTCCCCCGGCTCACGGCAACCCCGGATGGCCGTGGAGCACCTGCTGGAGCGGGTGGGGCATCACAGTGCAAGTTACGCCGACAACGCGGAACTCTTGGCGCTGGCCGTTCTCCGCCCCGGGAAGACGCAGGAAGACCGGGACGCAATTCTGGCCGGACTGCAGTCGCTGGCGTTGCCGGAGGGAACTGTCAGCGCCGTCGGTCCGGTGGCCACCGGAATCTCCGCCGCGCAATGGTCCCTGACGGAAGCCCGGCTGACGCTGGACCTTGCCGCCGGCGCCGAGCCGCTCAAGGCCGGGCCGCTCAGAGCCGGGCCGGGACAGTCCGGAGTGGTCCTCGACGCCGACGCTTTCGCGGTGGAGCGGCTCGCTTTCCATTCCCTGGATGACACGCAGCGCACGGACTATGTCAGCCAGCAGCTCGGCGCCCTCCTCGTCCACGATGCCCAACGAAATTCCGCGCTTGTTGAGACGCTGCGGGTCTGGCTGGATTCCGGCTGTAACACGGCGCAGGCTGCGCGTGAGCTGCACCTGGAGCGCCAGTCGATGCATCAGCGGCTGCAGCGAATCTTCTCACTCTGCGGCGGCGATCCCCGCGGAACGGGCCGTCTGGCAGCGCTGCACCTGGCCGCCCGGCTCGCCGCACTCTAGCCGGCCCCGGGCAACGCTCTCTCACTTGATGTGGGTTTTCCGGCGATCCCCTCTCCGTCAAGCTGGTTGTGAGTCATTCATTAACTTTTTGATTGAAGGAGCCGGCGATGCCCGTTGATAACAAGGGTTTTACGCGTGAAGAGATCCGTG
>NZ_JBTNDX010000028.1:0-43721 GCF_054510755.1 Pseudarthrobacter sp. MDT3-1
ACTTGGCACACTATTGAGTTCTCAAACAACAGACACACCCGGCACCACCACAACCAACATATCGGCCGTGGATCGCTCCGGAGCAACTTTTCAAACTTACCCGCTGGTCTCACTCTTGTCAAACCGGCATCCGCGACGTTCTCAGCCTGAGGCTTTCGTGTCGGTTTTTTCGGTCTGACTCCGTGGAGCAGCGCGGAAATAAACTCTACCACCACTTTGCCGGGATGGCCAACCAAGCCCCGAACAGCCCCCTGAACCCCCACCCTGAGGGCGGCAAAAAGCCCGGAATCTCAAGGAATTCCGGGCTCTTCGCCGCGCACTTAAGAGAGCGGGTTCACACTTTTCGGTCCGCCGGCCGCCAAGGGAACGGGTTTGAAGTACGCCGCACCCAGGGGCGGCAGCGTCACGGTCAACGATGCCGGCTGGCCATCAAGCCCTTCGTCCAGGGCAATCAGCTCGCCGCCATTCAAAACACCTGAACCGCCGTAGGCCGCAGCATCAGTGTTGAGCACTTCGGTCCAGGCCCCGGCAGCGGGAACGCCGAGGACATAGCCCACATGCGGCCCGCCGGAGAAGTTAACGGCGCACACCAACGGATTGCCGTCCTTGTCCCAGCGGACAAACGTCAGGACATTGCGGTCGGCGTCCCCACCGTTGATCCACTGGAAACCACCGGGCTCGTTGTCCCGAGCGTAGAGGGCCGGCGTCGAGCTGTAGAGCTCGTTGAGGTCCTTGGTGAGGAGCTGCAATCCGCGGTGCGCCGGAATGTCGGCCAGGTACCAGTCCAGTCCATGCTGCTCGGACCATTCAGCCTCCTGGCCGAATTCGGTGCCCATAAAAATGAGCTGCTTGCCCGGGTGCGCCCACTGGTAGGCAAAGAAGGCGCGCAGGTTGGCCAGCTGCTGCCAGCGGTCCCCCGGCATCTTCCGGAGCATGGAGCCCTTGCCGTGCACTACTTCGTCGTGGCTGATGGGGAGCAGGAAGTTCTCGGTGAACGCGTAGACCATCGAGAACGTCAACGTACCGTGGTGCCACTTCCGGTTGATCGGGTCCTCGGAGGCGTACTTAAGGGAGTCGTGCATCCAGCCCATGTTCCACTTGAGCCCGAAGCCCAGGCCGCCGTGGCTTGTGGGGGCGGTGACACCGGGGAAAGCCGTGGACTCTTCGGCGATCATCACCGCGCCCGGGTGGGTCTTGTAGACGGTGGCGTTGACTTCCTGGAGGAAGGAAATGGCTTCCAGGTTCTCGCGTCCGCCAAAGCGGTTGGGCGACCACTGCCCGTCTTCGCGCGAATAGTCCAGGTACAGCATCGAGGCCACCGCATCAACCCGGAGTCCGTCGATGTGGAACTCATCAAGCCAGTACAGCGCGTTGGACACCAGGAAGTTCCGCACCTCGGTGCGGCCGAAGTCGAAGATCAGCGTTCCCCAGTCGGGGTGCTCGCCCAGGTTCGGGTCGGCGTGCTCGTACAGGGGTTCGCCGTCGAACTGAGCCAGCGCCCAGGCATCCTTGGGGAAGTGCGCCGGAACCCAGTCCAGCAGCACGCCGATTCCGGCCTGGTGCAGGGAATCCACCAGGTACCGGAATTCGTCCGGATGGCCAAAGCGCGACGTCGGCGCAAAGTAGGACGTCACCTGGTAGCCCCAGGAGCCGCCGAAGGGATGTTCGGCCACGGGCATGAACTCAACGTGCGTGAAGCCCAGCCACTTGACGTAGTCCACCAACTCTTTGGCGAGCTCGCGGTAGCCCAGGCCAAGGCGCCAGGATCCGAGGTGGACCTCGTAGGCGCTCATCGCCGAATTGTGCGGGTCACGCTGGGCGCGTGCCGCCATCCATTCGGCGTCCTTGAAAACGTAGGACGGTTCCACCACCCGGGACGCCGTCAGCGGCGGGACTTCGGTGCCGAAGGCCAAGGGGTCCGCCTTTTCGACCCAGTGCCCGCTCTTGGACTTGATCTCGAATTTGTAGCACGCCCCTGCTAAAACGCCGGGAAGGAAGACTTCCCACACGCCCGAGGATCCCAGCGAGCGGAGCGAATTTTCGCGGCCGTCCCAGGCGTTGAAGTCACCTTTGACGCGGACCGCCTGCGCGTTCGGTGCCCAGACGGCAAAGGAGACGCCGTCAACATCGCCGAGGGAGGACTTGTAGTGCTGGACGTGCGCGCCCAGGACTTCCCAGAGCTTCTCGTGCCTGCCCTCGCCGATCAGGTGCAGGTCCACTTCACCCACGGTGGGCAGGTAACGGTACGGCTCATCCACCGTCAGGGGCGCGGCACCGGCGTAGGTGACTTCCAGCCGGTAGTCGGGGACGTGGCCGGCCTGCAGCGGTTCGAGGACTGCCACCCATACCCCGTTGTTTTCGTGGGTCATGGGCACTGAGCCCACGGCAGTCACCACGCTGACTGCCTCCGCGAGGTGCTTAAGCGTTCGGACCGTCACATGGCCGTGGTCGTCCAGGTGGGCGCCGAGCACTGAGTGCGGCGCGTGGTGTTCGCCGTTCGCCACGCGGGCCAACGTGTCCGGGTCCACGTGAAGAGGCACCCGGGGCCGGTCTGTACGTGCTGAGCCTGTCATTTTCATACCTTCCGATGCTGCTCCGGCCTGATCGCCGGAGCCTTTAACGCTGAGGAGCCGCCTGGACGCATTCGTTGGAATGGCCAGCCAGTCAGGTCTGTTCCGCAATTCATATACGACTTCATAAAGGGCCTTGTCCAGCCACAATGCCACAAAGAGCGGTGAAGTCCGGTCGATGGTGCCGGGTGTGACTGCGGCATAGCCGGCAAGGAACGCGTCCGCGCAATCATCGACCCAGGACGCCGGAACGCGCGCACCCTGATATTCGCGTTCCGCCGCGCCTGCCGCATAGTCGAAGGAACGCAGCATTCCCACCACGTCCCGGAGCGGAACATCGGGGAAGTTGCGTTCGGCGATGGGCCGCAGTGGCTCACCTTCAAAATCAAGGATGGCCCACCGGCCGGGCTGGCCGCCGTGGCCGGGGACCTGCAGGATCTGGCCGAGGTGGAGATCGCCGTGGATCCGCTGCAGCGGCCCTGCGGGCACGCCGTCGAGCTCGCCAAGCAGAGCCCCTAGCGCGTCGTCGTAAGGCCCGACGGCGGCACTGGCTTCCGCCCATGCCTGCCGGACCCGCTGGGCTACTCCTGGCGCAATGAGCTGACCCGGGGCCGGTTCAACCGCTGTGCCGAGTGCTTCCGCCAGCCGCCGGTGGACTGTGGCTGTGGCAGCGCCCAGGGCATGCGCCTCGGCGGTGAAATCAGCACCGGTGCGCGCGGCATCCACGGCAAGGCGCCAGGCATCGCGGCCGCCGGCGAGGAATTCGTGGGCTACGGCAAGCTCGCCCTGCGATGGCTCCTGTGCCGGGAGCCCCGATGACGCCGGCGCTTGCCATTCCCCGCGGACCCACCCCAGCGTGGCCGGAACCTCGAAGGTGCCCTGGGCCGTCAGTGCCGCCCCTACCTCGACCTCAGGGTTGATCCCTTCGGAGAGGACACGGAAGAATTTCACGATCGCCGCGGACTCGCCGTCGTCAACAATGACAGAGCTGTTGGACTGCTCGCCGGACAGGACTTTGACCATTCCGTGGGCGGTAGGCAGTCGGTGCTCCGACCGGGTGCGGTGGCCCGTCGCCGAGCCCGTGTTCGAGCCCGCTTCGGACCGGATCAGCTCCAGCCAGGAGGACACAAAGGATGGATCGTGAACGGCGTCGTAGATCCAGGCCATGCCGGCCTCGGGAGCCTGGCCTACCAGTGCCCGCTCCGCTCCGGCAAGCGGACTTGCCCGGTAACTCAGCGGGACCTGGACCACGTCAGTCCGGAGACCGCCGTCGGCCGTCCGGGAGGAAACAGCCAGCAGGAAGATCTCCAGCCGGGCCTGCCCGGCGGCATCTTCAAGGCTCAGGCTGCCTGCCTGTTCCAGCGAAAAATCGGCTGTCTTCACGGGGAACCACCGCTGGCGCGGAAGCCATTCGCGGAGGACGGCGCTTAGTGGGGCTGTGAGGGTGGGCTGGGCCATGTCAGTTCTCGATGGACAGGATGGGCAGTGCCTGCGTGTACGGGGAGGCTGGATTGGACGTCGCCGAGCGGACCCGTAGCCAGAAGAAATCATGGCTTCCCAGGGTCAGCGTCAGTGATCCGTCGTCGTCGATCCCGGGGAACGGCTGACCCCCGAACACATCGCGCAGCCCGCGGCCGGCAAACTGCGGAATCCGCAGTTTTGCCGCGACGGGGTGCTGCGAAAGGTTGAAGGCGCACAGAATGGTTTCGCCGGGCAGCCCTGCAGTGTTGTCATCCGACAGTTCGCGAAGATACGCCACCACGGCGTCGTGGTCGGCTTCGACATGTTTGAACGCGCCCAGCCCGAAGGCAGGGTGGTTCTTGCGGACGCTGAGGATCTGCCGGGTCCAGCGGAGCAGGGAACCGGAGTGGGCGGCCTCGGCTTCCACATTGGCCATGCCGTAGCTGTACACCAGCGACTGGATGACCGGCAGGTAGAGCTTGCCGGGATCAGCGTTGGAGAATCCTGCGTTACGGTCCGGGTTCCACTGCATGGGGGTGCGCACAGCATCGCGGTCATCGAGCCAGATATTGTCCCCCATGCCGATCTCGTCCCCGTAGTACAGGAACGGGCTGCCAGGCAGTGACAGCAGCAGGGCATTGATCAGTTCGATCTCGGCCCGGGAATTATCCAGCAACGGTGCAAGCCGGCGCCGGATCCCGATGTTGGCGCGCATCCGGGGGTCCGGGGCATACCAGCCCAGCATCGCCGCACGCTCGTCGGCCGTGACCATCTCCAGCGTCAGTTCATCGTGGTTGCGCAGGAACGTTCCCCACTGCGCCCCTTCGGGGATCTCCGGGGTGTCATGCATGGTCTCGATGATCGGAGCGGCCTTCTGGTCCCGCAGGGCGTAGTAGAGGCGCGGCATGATGGGGAAATGGAAGGCCATATGGCATTCGGGCTCTTCCGCTGTTCCGAAGTACTCCACCACCTCGTTGGGCGGCTGGTTGGCCTCGGCGATGATGACGCGGCCCGGGTAGCCTTCATCCACCATGGCCCGCAGCTTGCGCAGGAAGTCATGGGTGGCCGGCAGGTTTTCGCAGTTGGTCCCCTCTTCCTCGAAGAGGTACGGGATGGCGTCCGCCCGGAAACCGTCGATGCCCTGGTCCAGCCAGAAACGGACCACGTCAAAGAGCGCTTCGATGACCTTGGGGTTCTCAAAGTTCAGGTCAGGCTGGTGGCTGAAGAAGCGGTGCCAGAAGAACTGCCGGCGGATGGGGTCGAAGGTCCAGTTGGACTCCTCCGTGTCCACGAAGATGATGCGGGCGTCCTGGTACTTCTCGTCAGTGTCGCTCCACACGTAAAAGTCGCCAAAGGGACCGTCCGGGTCCTTGCGCGATTCCTGGAACCAGGGGTGCTGGTCCGAGGTGTGGTTCAGCGGCAGGTCAATGATGACCCGGACGCCGCGGGCATGGGACTCGGCCACGAGCCGCTTGAAGTCGCTGATGGTCCCGAACTCATCCAGGACGGAGTTGTAGTCCGAAATGTCATAGCCGCCGTCACGCAGCGGCGACTGGAAGAACGGCGGCAGCCACAGGCAGTCCACGCCAAGCCACTGTAGGTAGTCCAGCCGGTCGATCAGGCCGGAGAAGTCGCCCGAACCGTCGCCGTTCGCATCCGCGAAGGCCCGCACCAGCACCTCATAGAACACAGCTTTCCGATACCAGAGCGGATCGTGGGCCAGGCCAGGGGCGTTCAGCTCAAAGGTGCTCTTGGGGGTGAAATGCTGGCTGGAACTCTGCGGGTTAAAGCTCACTGATGCAATCTCCTCACGCTCAGGATGTGGGCGGGTTCAACGTGCGCGTCCAGGCGAACGTAGTTGTATTCGCCCCATTCCCAGGATTCACCGGAAATGAGGTCATCCACCCGGAACCCGCCGTTGGGCGACAGATCCTCGGGGTCCAGTTCCAGCGCAGCCAGATCCAGTGAAATGGTGCTCTCCCTGATGGCGTGCGGATCAACGTTGACCACCACAATGATGGTGTCCTTGGTGCCGTCCGGCAGGGTCTTGTGCTTGGAGTACACCACCGTGGCGTCGTCGGTGCTGTGGTGGACCGTGAGATTCTGCAGGTCCAGCAGCGCCGGGTGGTTGTGCCTGATTGCGTTGAGCCTGGTCAAGTACGGCGCCAGGGTCCGGCCTGAGGCAGCGGCAGCGTCCCAGTCACGGGCTTTGTATTCGAATTTCTCGTTGTCGATGTACTCTTCCGCGCCGGGGCGGGCAACATGCTCATAAAGTTCGTAGCCGGCATAAACGCCCCACAGGGGGCTGGCGGTGGCGGCCAATGCGGCGCGGATCTTGAACGCCGCCGGACCGCCGAACTGCAGGTATTCCGTGAGGATGTCCGGCGTGTTGACAAAAAAGTTGGGCCGGAAGTACGCCGGCGACTCGTGGCTGACCTCCGTGAAGTAGGTTTCGATTTCCTTTTTGGTGTTCCGCCACGTGAAGTAGGTGTAGGACTGCTGGAAGCCCGCCCGGCCCAGGGCGTGCATCATGGCAGGGCGCGTGAACGCTTCCGCGAGGAACACTACGCCAGGGGTCTTCTTGTTGACCTGGCCAATGAGCCATTCCCAGAACCACACCGGTTTGGTGTGCGGATTATCCACCCGGAAGATCTTCACGCCATGGCTGACCCACAGCAACACGACCCGCAGGATTTCCTTCGCAAGCCCTTCCGGATCATTGTCGAAATTGAGCGGGAAAATGTCCTGGTATTTCTTGGGCGGGTTTTCCGCGTACGCGATGCTCCCGTCAACCCGGGTAGTGAACCATTCCGGGTTGGACTGCACCCAGGGGTGGTCCGGCGCGGCCTGCAGCGCCAGGTCCAGGGCGACTTCCAGGCCCAGTTCGTTGGCGCGGGCAACAAAGGCGTCGAAGTCCTCGAACGTGCCCAGTTCCGGGTGGATGGCGTCGTGGCCGCCCTCCTTGGCGCCGATGGCCCAGGGCGAGCCGGGATCATGCGGGCCGGCAATCAGGGTGTTGTTGGGGCCCTTTCGGTGCTGGATACCGATGGGGTGGATCGGCGGCATATAGAGAACGTCGAAGCCCATTTCCGCCACCGCGTCCAGCCGCTTCGCCGCGGTCCTGAAATTCCCGGACGTCCATGCCCCGGTGGTGGCGTCCCTGACGGCGCCTTCGGACCGGGGGAAGAATTCGTACCAGGCTCCACGGCCTGCGAGATCGCGCTCCACCAGCAGCGGGAACTGCTCGGAAACGGTGATCAGTTCGCGGATCGGCTGGCGGTCCACCACGGCGGCGACGTCCGCGCCGAAGCCGGCTGCCAGACGCTCCTCATCGGTGAGGGACCCGTTGCCCAGAATGGAAGACGCCATGCGCAGGGTACGCCGGTCCGACGCATTGCGGGAGGCGTCGGCGGCCGCCTCCGAGAGCAGCGCCGATCCTTCGGCGAGCATCAGCTCAACGTCGATGCCTGCCGCCACCTTGACTTCGGCGTTGTGGTGCCAGGTTCCGTAGCGGTCGTGCCAGGCCTCGATGAAAAACGTCCAGTTTCCAACGGCCGACGGCGTGAGGATGCCCTCCCAGCGGTCGGTACCGAGGCCGCGTTCCCCCCTGGGCGGCGCCAGCCTGACGCGCTGGCGTTCCTTCCCGCGGGGATCCAGGAGGACCGCGCTGACACCCAGTTGGTCATGCCCCTCCCGGAAGGCCGTGGCGCCCACCACAATTCCCTCCCCCGGCAGGGCCTTGGCAGGATACTTCCCACTCTCCACCACAGGCTGCACTGCAGTGATCGGAAAACGGCCAATTCTTAGCCCGTCGGTGATTTGGCCTTTCGGCTTTTTCTTTGAGGCGGCAGGGGTTACTGAGTTAGTCGTCACAGGCTCGACGTTAGCGAGAAATGGTCCAGATTGCTAAGCCTGCGCTGCTTTTTGTCGCGGCGATTCGACTTATCCGCCACGCCAACTGTCATTTACCTAAAAGAAAGCCAAAGCAGTTCCAGACGTTGATGTTGTCGGTTAGTGTGGCGCAGGTGAAGGCAATCCGCAGATTTACCGTCAGAACAGTCCTCCCGGAACCCATCAGGCCGCTGGCCCTGTTGGCCACCAACCTCCGCTGGTCCTGGCACCGGCCCACCCGTGAACTTTTCGCTGGCCTGAACCGCCGCATCTGGGAGGAATCCGGCCAGGATCCCGTCAGTTTCCTGGGCCGGGTCAGCCGCGAAGAGTTCCAGCGCCTCGCCGCCGACCCCTCGGTAGTGAACCAGGTCCGCGCCGCCGCCGAGGACCTTGACCGGTACCTTGAGCAGCCCCGCTGGTACCAGAGCCTGGGCGAGGATGCCCCGGCCGCCATCGCGTACTTCTCCCCCGAATTTGGCATCACCGAAGTCCTGCCGCAGTACTCCGGCGGCCTGGGCATCCTGGCCGGCGACCACCTCAAGGCCGCCTCGGACCTGGGTGTGCCCCTGATCGGCGTTGGCCTGCTGTACCAGGCTGGTTACTTCAAGCAGTCACTCTCCCGCGACGCCTGGCAGCAGGAAACGTACCCGGTACTCGACCCTGACGGCCTCCCCCTCACTCTGCTTCGTGAACCGTCCGCCGACGGCAACGGCCGGCCTTTGCAGATCTCACTCCCGCTCCCCAACGGGCGCCGGCTGCTGGCACACATCTGGCGTGCCGACGTCGGACGCGTTCCCCTCTTGCTGCTGGACTCCAACGTTCCCGGCAACGACGACGCCGCGCGCGGCATCACCGACCGCCTCTACGGCGGCGGCGGAGACCACCGGCTGCAGCAGGAGCTCCTGCTGGGCATGGGCGGAGTCAAGGCGCTGCGCGCGTACCAGCAGCTCACCG
Source organism: Pseudarthrobacter sp. MDT3-1 (assembly GCF_054510755.1). Lineage (NCBI taxonomy): Bacteria > Bacillati > Actinomycetota > Actinomycetes > Micrococcales > Micrococcaceae > Pseudarthrobacter > Pseudarthrobacter sp. MDT3-1. Next base: position 8,877 of record NZ_JBTNDX010000028.1, read on the forward strand.
GAACCGCCGCGCCCGAGGTGTTCCACACCAACGAGGGCCATGCCGGCTTCCTGGGGATTGAGCGCATCCAGGAACTGATGGCCGGCGACGCCGCCCTCAGCTTCGACGAAGCCCTCGCCGCCGGCCGGGCGTCCACGGTCTTCACCACCCACACTCCCGTTCCGGCCGGCATCGACCGTTTCGAGATTTCCCAGATCCACCACTTCTTCCAGGCCGGGCTTGCGCCCGCGGTACCCGTGGACCGGATCCTGGAACTGGGCCGGGAAAACTACGCCGACGGCAACCCGTCAGTCTTCAACATGGCGGTGATGGGACTCCGGCTGGCACAGCGGGCCAACGGCGTCGCCAAGCTCCACGGCGAGGTATCCCGCGGGATGTTCTCGGCCCTGTGGCCCGGGTTCGACCACTCCGAGGTGCCCATCACGTCCGTCACCAACGGCGTGCACGTGCCCACGTGGGTCGACGGGCGCATCTCCCAGCTCGCGAGGGAACAGTTCGGCACCGAGGCCGAAGCCCTGGGCCGCTGGGACCTTGCCTACAACGTCAGCGATGCCGACGTCTGGGCGCTGCGCCGTGAAATGCGCACAGCGTTGGTGGAGGACGTACGCCGCCGGCTCCGGGCTGCGTGGAAGAAGCGCGGCGCCGCCGACGCCGAGCTGGGCTGGACCGACAACGTCCTGGACCCCGACGTGCTGACCATCGGCTTCGCCCGGCGCGTCCCCACCTACAAGCGCCTGACGCTGATGCTTCGCGAGCCGGACCGGCTCAAGGCGCTGCTGCTGCATCCGGAACACCCGATCCAACTGGTGATCGCCGGCAAGTCCCACCCGGCAGATGATGCCGGGAAGAAGATGATCCAGGACCTGGTCCGCTTCACGGACGACCCCGAGGTCCGCCACCGCATCGCCTTCCTGCCGAACTACGACATCGCAATGGCCAGGACGCTGTTCCCGGGCTGCGACGTGTGGCTCAACAACCCGCTCCGCCCCCTGGAGGCCTGCGGTACGTCGGGCATGAAGGCCGCCATCAACGGTTCGCTGAACCTTTCTGTGATGGACGGCTGGTGGGATGAAATGTACGACGGCGAGAACGGCTGGGCGATCCCCACCGCCAACAATGACGCGTCCCCCGAAGAGCGGGACGACATCGAGGCCGCGGCACTGTATGAACTCCTGGAAACCCAGGTGGCGCCACGCTTCTACGGGAACACGGTGTCTGACAGCGCCGGTGCTGCCGGACCGTCCACCACGGGCACCGAGAAAGTCCCGACGCACTGGGTGTCAATGATCAAGCACACGTTGTCCCATCTGGGACCGGCCGTTTCCGCGGAGCGCATGCTGCACGACTACGTCAACGTGCTCTACCGGCCCGCCGCCGAGGCCGGACGCAGGGCCGTTGCCAACTCCTACGCCCAGGCCCGTGTGCTGGCGGCATGGACTGCCAAGGTACGTTCGGCGTGGCCTCTGCTGCACGTCGAACATGTGGACTCCGTGGGCGTTTCCGAGGACCCGCAGATCGGGGACACCCTGCAGGTGAACGCCTACATCGCGCTGCACACCCTCTCACCGGAGGACGTGTCCGTGGAGGTGGCTTATGGCCGTGCCGAGGAAAGCGACACCCTGGCGGACGTCACCCTGATGGAGTTGAACTCGAAAGAGGACCTGGGCGAGGGGCGCCACCTGTTCAGCGGCTCGCTGGTCATCGACCGCTCCGGTCCCTTTGGCTACACCGTCCGCGTCCTGCCACGGCACGAGGCATTGGCTTCCAAGGCGGAGCTGGGGCTGATCGTCAACGCCTGATCCGTTTCCAGATATCCGGCGTTCGTTTTGTGGCAACTGCGCGGCGGTTGTCGACGTTAGTTACAGGAGGACGGCCGTGACCGCGAGGTCACGGCCGGCGTAGCTTTCGGCATCCTGGAGGACCTCGCAGATGATCCCGAAGGACCTGTCCCCCCGGAACGCCGCGGCCACCTGCCAAAGGATTGTGACCGGCGCGCTACCGTTCTCGCCGATGCTGTCCGCGAAATCGTGCAGGGAGTCGTTCAGGGCGTCCATGTTCACGCCGTAATGTTCAGGAAAGGCAAGCACTCCGCCGAAGGTTTCCAGGACAGCCTTCTTGCTGTCGGCGGCGGGGACCACCAGGCTGCGGCGGCCGTCGTCGGCAACCTGTTCCTGAAGTTCTTCGATGGTCCAGGTGTCGGCGGAGTAAATTTTCATGAGGGTGTTCAGCCGCCTTCTGCGATGAATTTGAACGAGTCGTAGTGGTCCTGCGTGTAGTATTTCTCGCCCTCGGCGCCGGTGACGATGCGGCGGGCTCCCCGGTCGGATTCACCCGGGGTGGGCACGGTGTACTCGCGGTAATAGCCTGAGCCCTGCCGCGGGAGAATGCGCTCGAAGTTGCCGAACGTCTTGTTGTCCTGGCTGTAGCCGTAGGGGCCGCCGGCACGGATGGCAGCGAGGGTAGTCCGCGCTTCGGCCGGCAGCAGGGATTCCTTGATCGCGGGCAACCCGGACGGGTTGGCGGGGACTACCGCCGGGGCCGGAACCTCCGCAGGACCCTGGACGGGAGCGCCCGGGACCGGGGCCGCGCTGGAACTGGCTGCCGGCGTCGTACTTCCCGTTAGAGTCTCAAGGAGCCCGGGGCCGCCGAAAGCGAACGCCGCTATGGCCAGCAGCCCGGTCAGCAGCAGGGCAATGGAGCGGTTGCGCAATTTTGGTCCCCTCCGCAGTTACGTGCGGTAGATGTTAATCGAGTTCGCCTCGATGCTGTCCGTCTCGCCGGACGCCACGCGGCTGCCCTGTCGAAGCTCGTGAAGCGGCGACGTTGTCAGCCGGAGTTCGAACATCCTGCGGGGCGTTCCGTCGTCGTTCTTGAGTTCCGGAAGGGTGATGTTCACGTCGGAGCCGCTGCCGTTGACCACTACGAGGCCCGCCAGCGTGCCGTCGTCCGAGCCAAGCAGGAGCTGCATGACCCGGTGCCGGGGATCATTCCACTGATCCATGGACATGGGTTGTCCGGCGTGATCAAACCAGTAGATATAGGACTGCTCATCCCGAGAGGGAAAATCATGGGGTTGGCTTGCCAGGAACTCCTTGCGCAGCCGGACGTAGCGCTTTGTGCTGCGGAGCATCTCTGCGGATTCCGGCGTACGCGTCCAGTCGAGCCATGCCAGTGGGTTGTCCTGGCAATAGGCGTTGTTGTTTCCCTGCTGCGTGCGTGCCAGCTCGTCGCCGGCGGTGATCATGGGCACACCGAGCGAAATCAACAGGGACGCCATGAGGTTCCGTCGGGACTGCGACCGCTGCGCCAGGATGCTCTCGTCCTCGCTCCGGCCTTCGAAACCGTGGTTGTAGCTGCGGTTGTCCCCGTGCCCGTCCCGGTTCTGCTCGCCGTTCGCCTCGTTGTGTTTTCGGTCGTAGGACACAAGGTCGTTGAGCGTGAAGCCGTCGTGTGCCGTGATGAGGTTGACCGACGCCAGCCTGGAACGGCCCGACGCTTCAAAGAGCCCGGCAGACCCGGACAGGGCATCAGCCAGCCGCGCCACGGACCCGCCCTGCCCGCCGGCTTCGATGGCCGCCCGGTCGGCAAGCCAGAAGGAGCGGACGCCGTCCCTGAAGTGGTCGTTCCAGTCAACCCAGCCGCCCGGGAACCGTCCCGTCTGCCAGCCGCCATAGCCGACGTCCCAGGGCTCGGCGATCAGTTTTACGTCAGACAACACGGGATCGGCGGCCACAGCCACCAGGAACGGGTGGCGGGGATCAAACTCGTTGTCCGCGTTCCGGCAGAGCGTCACGGCCAGGTCGAAACGGAAGCCGTCGATGTGGAATTCGTCCACCCAATACCGGAGGGAATCCAGCACCAACTGGACCACCCTGGGCTGGCCGAAATTCAGGCTGTTGCCGCAGCCCGTAGTGTCGATGTACTTCCCGTGGCTATCCGTTCTGTAGTACGTGTCCTCACCGAGTCCGCGGAAGCTAATGGCCTGGCCGTCCGGGCCGCCCTCGGCAGTGTGGTTGTAGACGACGTCGAGAATCACTTCCAGCCCTGCCGCGTGGAGCAGCTTGACCATTCCCTTGAACTCGTCCTGGACGGCGTGCGGTCCGGCATCCCGCGCCGCCTGCGTCGCATAGGCTGCGTGCGGTGCGAAAAACGCGGCCGTGTTGTAGCCCCAGTAGTTGGTCAGGCCGAGGTTCTGCAGGTGCAGCTCATCGAGGTGGAAGTGCACCGGGAGCAGCTGGACAGCGGTAATGCCCAGGCTCTTGAAATGCTCGATGATGGCCGGATGAGCCATTCCGGCGTAGGTGCCACGCAGCTCCTCGGGGACATCGGGATGCAGCATGCTCTGGCCGCGGACATGAGCCTCGTAGATGATGGTGTTCCGCCACTGCGTCCGGGGACGTTCGTCGGTGCCCCAGTCAAAATCGCCGGCCATCCGGACGCTCGTCAGGAAACCCTCCCGCTGGTCCACCGCCCGGCCGTAAGGATCGAGCAAAAGAGGCTGCCCGCCGTCGTCGTCCAGGTCCACGATGGGGACCGCCAGCGGCAACGGGTCCGCCTTGGACGTGGCACGGAAACCGTACAGCGATCCGTACGGGAAATCCTCAACAATTCCATGGTGCACGCCGTGCGTGACATTGGGCAGGGTCTGCAGATGCCACTCGCTGCCCGGGGCCTTGTAGGCAATCTCAAGGTTCTCCACGGCCGGGGCGTACACGGCGACGTTGGCGCTGGACTGCACGCCGTAATCCGCTCCCGATCCCGGGCGCGGGACGCTGACACCTAGCGGATATGCCGAAGAGGCATCCCTGGTGGAAGCGGTATCGAAAAGCGGCATGACCATCACGTCCATGGTAGCGGCCAACGGCTGTTGAGCTGCACCGGCGCTTTTATGACGTCACCCGGACCCACCGCAGTCCAACGCTCTCGCAGTTTTCGCGCCTTAAACAGAAACGCTCTCTCACCAGTTTAAGTTGACCGGTGGGAGAGCGTTTCTGTTAAACCTGTGATCTCTCAGGACATCGGTGACAGTTCTGCCTCACGACTTCGGTGACATTTGGTGTCTCAGCACATCGGTGACGGTTCACCTTTCACGCGCTACCTGCGGAACCGGGTGAGGGACTTGCTGATCCCGAGGTATCCGGTGCCTTCTGATGGCCACGCGTATTCCGCGATGACCTCGCCTTCGGTGTTGGCGAACATGACACCCTCCTGGTCCCAGACAGCAACGACGGTTCGTCCGCCCATCCGCTTGGTCAAGGAGAACAGGGTCCTGCCAATATTGACGACGCCGTTGGAATAGACCCGGAGCTTCTGGCTACCGGTGGCTGCCGGGTGAGAAATGCTGCCGGTGATTTTCTCGATCGCACTGGTTTCGAGATCGGTTTCCGTTTGCAGACCGTTCGTGGTGCTGGGATCCGGCGCTTCCGTTCCGGCATCCACCACCGGTTCGACAAGGCCCGGATCCACCGGCGCGGGTGCGTTGGCTTCATGATGAACCGCGATTGGTTGCGGCCTGGGCGCATCGGCGACGGCCGTGGCGTCCCATGACTGCCGTGGAGTGATGCGCCCGGGCAGCCCCTGGTGCGGGCGTTCGGTGTTGTAGATCAGGTCAAACCGGTCAACCATCTCCTGCAACTCGTGATGTGTTGCCGCGAGGGGTTGCTTGTCCAGCCACCGGAACAGAGTCTGGTGGAACCGTTCGTTCTTCCCCTGCGTGGTTGGTTTGTATGGTTTGCCGGTGATCGCCTTGACCCCGAGCGAGGTCACGTAGGTGACCAGTTGACCTTCGACTCCACGGCGTGAGGGGTTGAGAGCAGCCCCGTTGTCGGTGAGCAATCGTTGCGGCACCCCATGGGAGGCGATGCCCTTTTTCACGACCGCCAGGGCCGCCTGGCTGGTTTCACCGGAGGCCACGTGGGAGGCGACAGCGAGGCGGGAATGATCATCCTGCAGCTGGAAGATCACGCACTTACGCCCACCGGTCAGCACGTACTCGGTCGCGTCCAGTTGCCAGCACGCGTTCGGGGCCGGGTAGACGAACCTGCGGTACGAGGCCCGGGGTTTCTTCGTCGGCTCGGACCGGGCAACGTTCTTTTCCCGGAAGATCCGAGCCAGCGAAGCAGGCGAGGGTGCGTGCATCCCCAGGGACACCATCTTGTCGTGCACGCTGATCGGCCCGTGATCCAGACCGGAGGACTCCAGGGCCGCACGCACCTTCAGCGCCTCTTGCTTCAGGTCCTCGGAGAGCCGGGTTGGAGAGATTTTTGGGCGGCGTGAGCGCGGCTCCAGCGCCGCGGCTTGACCCTCGTCACGCGCCCTGGCCCGGATCGCATAGAACGTCTTGCGGGTGATGTCGTGCTCGGCGCAGAACGTGCTGACAGCGCCGCGTGGTGCGTCATCAGGCCACTGGGCGATGGCGAGGCGGATACGGGCGTTGACAGGCTCATTCTTGTTCACCCGTCATTCTTTGCCGCCGCCACGGGCCGCTCAGTAAACCGTTAACACCCGGGAAGTGTCACCACCAAAACCCGCGGAACTGTCACCGATGTGTTGAGGCAGAACTGTCACCGATGTCTTGAGACATAACACGTTTCTGTTAAACCCACCAAAGGTGAGAGAGCGTTTGGCAGGACGACGATACAGCCGTTGCGGCCGTTTTGCCAGGGAGCGCATCGCCGACCAGAGCCGAAGAAGGCCGCCCGCGGCCGAATGAGGCAACGGGAGGTGTCTAAGCGACGGCAAAGCGGTCGCGGCGGCGACCCCGCTGCCGTGCCGCCTCCCGCACCGAGGACTACTTGACGGCGCGCTGCCTCGAGATTTCGTACAGGGAGATGCCAACGGCCATGGAGGCGTTGAGCGATTCCATGGCGGAGTTAATCGGGATGGAGACGATCTGGTCGCAGTTTTCGCGGACCAGGCGGCTCAGGCCCTTGCCCTCGGAACCGACCACAATGCAGACGGGCTCGGCGGCCAGGGTGAGGTCAGGCAACGAAACGTCGCCGTCGCCGTCGAGCCCCAGGACAAAGATGCCCATGTTCTTGAACTGCTTCAGGGCACTGTTCAGGTTCGCGGCGCGTGCCACCGGAACACGCACGGCAGCGCCGGCGCTGGTCTTCCAGGCCGAGGCTGTGACGCCCACGGAGCGGCGTTCCGGGACGACGACGCCGTGGCCGCTGAAGGCCGAGACGGAGCGGATGATGGCACCAAGGTTGCGGGGGTCCGTGATGCCGTCCAGGGCAACGAACAGCGGGGCGTTGGATACGTGGCCCTTCTTCCAGCGGTCCACGGTTTCCTCGGCCAGGTCATAAGCGTCCTGGTACTCGTACGGCGGGATCTGCAGGACCAGGCCCTGGTGGATGGCGTCATCCGTCATGCGGTCAAGTTCGGGCTTGCCGGTCTCGAGCAGCGGGATTCCGCGTTCGGCGGCGATCTTCAGCGACTCCTTGACCCGGTCATCCATTTCAATCCGGATGGCGATGTGCAGGGCCTTCGCGGGGATCCCGGCGCGGAGGGCTTCCACCACGGAGTTACGGCCGGTGACGACTTCCTCGGTGGCGCGGCCCTTAGGACCCGTGCGGGAGGCGCCGGCGCTGCGGGCACCCGTGCCGCGCTTGGCGGCCGAACGTTCGGCAAGCTGCTTGCTCTTGTGCGCCTTGTGGTACGGGCGGTCCTCCGCCTTGGGCGTGGGACCCTTGCCTTCCAGGGCCTTACGGCCATGACCACCGGTTCCGATGGTTGGCCCCTTCTTTGCTTTGACCGACCGGCGACCGTTGTTGGCCATGATTTTCCACCCTTGATTGTTTGACTGAGTCTGCTTACCAGTCTACTGAATCAAGTAAAATCGCCCGTTCAGTCCCGTTGCAGGCTCCAGGTAGCGCCGTTTGGGCCATCTTCGACGACGACGCCGGCCGCCTTCAGCGTGTCGCGGATGGCGTCAGAGGCAGCCCAGTCCTTGGCGGCCCGGGCCTGGGTGCGGGCAGCAAGCTGGGCTTCCACCAGGACGTCGAGGGCGGCCGATTCCCGGGTGTCCGACGCCGGGCCGGACGCCACCGCATTCAGGCCCAGGACCCGCAGCATGTCATGCACGCTGTGCAGCGCCTGCTGTGCGTCCTCCAGCTTCCCCTCCGTCAAGGCAGTGTTGCCGGCACGGACTGTTTCGTGGACCACGGCGAGGGCCTGCGGCACGTTGAGATCGTCATCCATGGCGTTCTCGAACGCCTCGGGAACCTTGCCATAGGTGGCGAAGGTGTAGTTCCCACCGGCAGCGAGGGCCCGAACGGCGCGGCTGATGAAGCCGTCAATGCGTTCGACGGCGGCCGCGGCCTCGTCGAGCGATGTGGGGCGGTAGTCCAGCACTGAGCGGTAGTGGGCCTGCCCGAGGTAGTAGCGGACCACCCGCGGCGACGCGATGTCCAGCATCTCCGAAGGGCTTATGGTGTTGCCGATGGACTTGGACATTTTCTCGCCCTGGTACGTGACCATGCCGTTGTGCATCCAGAAGTTGGCGAACCCGTGCCCTGCGGCCTGGGACTGCGCCATTTCGTTTTCGTGGTGCGGGAAGCGCAGGTCCAGTCCGCCGCCATGGATATCAAATTCGGTGCCGAGGTACTTGGTGACCATGGCGGAGCATTCCAGGTGCCAGCCCGGACGTCCGGCGCCCCAGGGCGAGGCCCAGCTCGCCGTCGTCGGCTCTCCTTCTTTGGAGCCCTTCCACAGCGCAAAGTCGCGGGGGTCCTTCTTGCCGCGGGGATCCGCGTCCGGGGCGCCCTGCATGTCGTCAATGTTCTGGCGCGTCAGTGACCCGTACTTGTCCCAGGACCGCACGTCGAAGTAGACGTCGCCGGAATCGTCCAGCGCCGGGTAGGCGTGGCCCCGGTCGATCAGCTGCTGGATCAGCTCATGCATTTCGGGGATATGGCCGGTTGCCCGTGGCTCATAAGTGGGCCGGGAAACGCCGAGCGTGTCGTAGGCCTGCAGGAACGCCTGCTCGTAGCGGTAGGCCAGGGCCCACCATTCCTCCGCGCGGACAGCGTCCGGTCCGGCTTCGAAGTCCGGGCTGAACGATTCGGCAGACTTGGCGAGGATCTTGTCGTCGATGTCCGTGACGTTGCGGACCGCGGTGACCCGCAGCCCCCGGTACTCGAGCCAGCGGGTGAGCTGGTCAAAGGCGATCGCCGAGCGGATGTGGCCTACGTGCGGCATGCCCTGCACGGTGGCTCCGCAGTAGTACAGGCTCGCTTTTCCGGGGACGAGGGGAACGAAGTCACTGACTTCGGCGGACGCGGTGTCATAGAAGCGGAGAGTCACCGCTCCAGATTAGCGGAAAAGGCCTGTGTGCCGGCCCCCGCGCGTTATCCGGCCTGAACAGCGCTGGGTTGAATCACCGGATAGACCAAAGCGGTGGCGACGGCGGAAATCCCCTCGCCCCTGCCGGTGAAACCGAGTCCGTCGCTGGTGGTGGCCGTGACACTGACCGGCGCCCCTGCCGCCTCGCTCAGCACGCGTTGGGACTCTTCCCGCCGCGGGCCGAATTTGGGCCGCGTAGCCACGAACTGCACTGCCACGTTGCCGATCTCAAAGCCAGCCGCACGGACAATCCTCGCCGCCTCGGTCAGGAGCGTGACGCCGGAGGCTCCAGCGAACTCCGGACGGTCGGTGCCGAAATGCGTGCCGAGGTCCCCGATGCCGGCGGCCGAGAACAGGGCGTCAGCGGCGGCGTGGGCCACCGGGTCCCCGTCCGAATGCCCGGCCAGTCCACGCTCGCCTTCCCAGAACAGCCCGCCCAGCCAGAGCGGACGGGGAAGGTCAGGGGACGCGTACGCATGGACATCCAGACCGATACCCGTGCGCGGCAGGATCATCTTGGCTTCACTCATGCCTAACCCTCCACCCAGCGGATGCCCAGCGGGCCTTCCAGCAGCCCCTCGGCAATGATCAGGTCCAGCGGCGTGGTGATTTTCAATGACTGTGTGGAGCCATGGACGGCGTGCACGGGAACTCCCAGGAGTTCCACCAGCATGGCGTCGTCGGTGACCGCGGCAGCCTGTTTCTCGTCAAAGTCCGCCGCTGCCTGATGGGCCTGGATCAGTGTGGACAGGCGGAACCCTTGGGGCGTCTGGACCGAACGGAGCTCCTCCCGCGGCGCGGTCCCGGTCACGAGTTCCGGAGCGATGCTGCTGTCGTCACCGGTCGTGGGGGTAACCATCTTCACCGTATCCACCACCGGTACGGCAGGAATCACTGCAACGGCGCCGGCAGCCAGGGAATCGACGACACGGTGGAAGACATACTCGGGCGTCAGCGCCCTGGCGGCGTCGTGGACCAGCACAGCTTCGGTGCCGTCCAGCAAGGCCGCCAACGCCGACCGGACGGAAGCGGCACGGGTGGCACCGCCGTCGACCGTTGTCAGCACGGGAAGCGGGTTCTCCTGGTTGGCATCGTGCCCCGCCCGGAGTTCCTCGGCGAAGGCCGCGCACAATTCCTGCAGGACCGTATCGCCGGGCGGCAGGGCAACACAGATCTGCCGTGCGACGCCGGCGGCAGCGACGCCCCGGAGGGCATGCGTAAGTATGGCGTCACTCCCCAGCGGCACGCGCGCCTTGGGCATGCCGTAACCCAGCCGCTCACCGGAACCTGCGGCCACAATGACGACGGCGGTGACGGGGCGGGGAAGTCCGTTGTTCATGCGGTCCAGCCTACGTGCCCGCCTGCCCGGCGTGCCTAATCCCACCTGCGCGACGCGCCTGCCGCTGAGGGCTGGACCGAAAAAGGGCAAAAAGAAACCCCGGAGGCACTTGCGTACCCCCGGGGCTCAATTCTTAGGAAGCCAGGACCTCGTCGAGAACGCTTGCAGCCTTCTCTTCATCAGTCTTTTCAGCCAGTGCAAGTTCTGAAATCAGAATCTGACGGGCCTTGGCCAGCATGCGCTTCTCACCTGCGGAAAGGCCCCGATCGTGATCGCGGCGCCAGAGGTCGCGAACAACCTCTGCTACCTTGATGACGTCACCGGAAGCAAGCTTCTCCAGATTTGCCTTGTATCTGCGCGACCAGTTGGTGGGTTCTTCAGTGAACTCAGCCCGGAGAACATCAAATACGTGCTCCAGACCTTCCTTGCCCACTACGTCACGGACCCCAACAAGGTCAACGTTCTCTGCTGGAACTTCAATGGTCAGATCACCCTGAGCCACCTTGAGCTTGAGATACATTTTCTCTTCGCCCTTGACAGTGCGCATCTTGATTTCTTCAATTTTTGCAGCACCGTGGTGAGGGTAAACTACTGTCTCGCCGACCTCAAATACCATGTGGACATTCCCCTTTCCCGCAGACCAGTTTATCACGATTCAGGCATATGACTGGCCTCGAACCGGCCCCGGAACCCCGGAAATACGCGGAAAATGGGCAGAATAGACCCCTTCGCCCCCTTGACGAATGCAGATAATAGTGCATGTGCGGCCTGCTGCCAAGGGCAATATGACCGTGCGGAATCCTCGTTTGGCCCGGTTTGCCGCTAGGCTATGGCTGAATAATGTTTCAAGACTCTCGAGGAGTACGTGACGTGCGTTTCACTGCGATGAACCGGGCCCAGGGCGGCAAACTGGCACTGGCGGCAGGTTCCCTGGCCCTCGCCCTGGCGACGATGACCGGCTGTGGCTACATCAACCCCCAGCAGACTTCTCACCAGTACGCGGCGTCGGACGGTATCCGCGCCGACCTGGGTCCGCTGCAGCTGCGAAACATGCTGGTTGTCTCCGCCGGCGCAGACAAGCCCGGCCGCCTGCTCGGCGCCGTTTACAACTCCTCTTCCCAGGACGTCAAGCTCACGGTCAACGGGGCCGAGGGTTCACAGACGCAGGTGCCGGTGAAAGCCAACTCCTACACCCTGCTCAACGACTCCACGGATGAAGCCATCCTCAGCACGAGCGGCGGCATCGCCGGCTCCCTCGTCGATGTGAAGATCACCGAAGACGGCACCAACGTGAGCAAGACTGTCCGCGTGCCTGTCCTGGATGGTTCCCTCGCGGAGTACAAGGAGTACCTGCCGGCCGGCAGCGAACCGACCGGATCCGCCACACCCAGCCCGTCGCCGTCGGCCACCGGCACTGGTGCGGCCCACTAAGCAGCAGCAAAGCACAAAAGGAGGGGCTCCCCACGGGGAGCCCCTCCTTTTGTGCACTTGAAGTCTGGTGCGCCTGATGCCCGGCGTGCCATACGGCGGAGAGGCCTACGGCTCGAACTTGTAGCCCAGGCCGCGGACGGTTACCAGGAAACGCGGTATGGACGGGTCGGGCTCGATCTTGCCGCGCAGCCGCTTGACATGCACGTCCAGGGTTTTGGTGTCCCCCACGTAGTCCGAACCCCAGACCCGGTCGATCAGCTGGCCGCGGGTGAGTACGCGGCCGGAGTTGCGCAGCAGCATTTCCAGCAGCTCGAACTCCTTCAGCGGCAAGAGGACCTGCTGGCCATCCACGCTGACCACATGCCGTTCGATGTCCATCCGGACAGGGCCGGCCTGGACTGTGGCCGAGATCAGTTCCTCAGGTTCACCTTGCCGGCGGAGTACGGCCCGGACGCGGGCCACCAGCTCGCGGGAGGAGTAGGGCTTGGTGACGTAGTCGTCAGCGCCCAGCTCCAGGCCAACCACCTTGTCAATCTCTGAGTCCTTGGCCGTCAGCATGATGACCGGAACGCTGGAGCGCTGCCGCAGCTGGCGGCAGACCTCGGTGCCCGACAGGCCGGGGAGCTGCAGGTCCAGCAGCACCAGGTCCGCCCCGTTCCGGTCGAATTCGGTGATGGCGTCGAGGCCGTTGTCCACCACTTCTACCTCGAACCCCTCCTTGCCCAGTAGATAGGACAACGGATCACTGAACGATTCTTCGTCTTCGACAATCAAAATCCTGCTCAAGCGCTAGCTCCTTGCTCATGTACACCGCGTTCTTTTCTGCGCACGGGTACGGCTGGTTCTTTGACACCTGCGGTATCCGGTGCGTCCTGGCTTTCCATCTCAGGCAGCCGCAGGGTGAAAGTGGAACCCTGGCCGGGCCGTGACCACAATGTCACTTCACCGCCGTGGTTGGAGGCAACGTGTTTGACGATGCTAAGGCCCAGGCCCGTTCCGCCAGTGTGGCGCGAACGCGCCGCATCCACCCGGTAGAAGCGCTCAAACACGCGCTCCTGGTCCTCCGGGGTCAGCCCCTCGCCCTGATCCGTGACCGACACTGCGATCAGCCCGTCCTTTGACCGGACGCCCACGCCCACCCTGGTGTTCTCCGGGGAGTAGCGGATGGCGTTGTCGATCAGGTTACGCAGGGCGGTAACCAGCAGGTCCCGGTCACCAAAGACGGTGGCCTTAACCCGCTCCCCCACCACGATCCGGATGTTCTTGCTTTCAGCGGGGAGCTGGGAACGGTCCACCGCTTCAGTGATGACCGCGTTGATGTCCACGGCCTTGCCCTCTTGGGACACGCTGGCACCTTGGAGGCGAGACAGCTCGATGATGTCCTGGACCAGGGCGGCCAGCCGGCTTGACTCCTTGTGCATGCGCTTGGCGAACCGGCGGACTGCTTGTTCGTCGTCGGCCGAGGACTCCAGTGCCTCGGCCAGCAGGGAAATTGCGCCCACCGGGGTCTTCAGCTCGTGGGACACGTTGGCCACGAAGTCGTTGCGGATCTCTTCCGTGCGGGTAATTTCGGTGCGGTCGTCGGCCAGAAGCACGATATATTCCTCGCCGAGCATGGCCGCCCGGACCTGCACGATGATGGTGCCGTGGCCCAGCGGACCCCGCTGCAGCTCAAGCCGTTTTTCCAGGATCACGCCGTCGCGCCGCACACCGGCCGTCATGTCCAGAAGTTCTTTGTGGACCACCGTGTGGCCGCGCACCAGTCCGTATGCATAGGCTGCCGGGCTGGCGCGCACCACGCCGTCCACCGCGTCAACCACCACAAAAGCCCGTCCGACGACGGCCAGCACTTCCGCGGCGCCGGCCGGCAAAGCGAGTTCGTCCACGTCGACGTCAACAAGCTTTCGCTGCTTTTCACTGATCCTGAAGGCGAGCACGCCAAAGGTGCCGAGCGACAGGCCGACCAGGCCGGCGATGACACCGATGAGCATAGGATCCACAACTCCAGCTTAGGCCGTGGTTCCTGTCGAGACGGTGCGTCATGGCCCATTACGGGGACGGTTCAGCTAACGTTCATCTACAACCGACTAATCGTTTACCGCACGCTGACAAAGTTATATGTTGGAGTGCCGAATGGCGACATGAGTTCCGTCTGCCACCCGAGGGGCGGAGTTCCAAAGAAAGGACGCCCACGTGCGTAAGGTTTTTCAGGAAGAGCTGACCCAGGTGGGTGAGCAGCTGGTGGAGATTTCGCGGTTGGTCAGCGAGGCATTGGCGAAGGCCTCGACGTCCTTCCGGGTTGCCGACGTTGATCTGGCCGAGGACGTCATCGCCGCGGACGCCCGTATCGACTTTTTGCAGACCAGCCTGGATGAGCGCGCTATCGACATCCTCGCCCTGCAGGGGCCGGTGGCCAGCGATCTGCGGATGATCGTGGGCTCCCTGCGCATGAGCGCTTCCCTGGAGCGGATGGGGGACCTGGCCCGCCACATTGCCCAGCTGGCCCGGCTGCGTTTCCCGTCCACCGTGATCCCTGCATCCATGACGGAAACGTTCAACAAAATGGCCGAGCAGGACCAACTCATCGCCGACAAACTTATTGTCCTGCTGGAATCCCGGGACCTCGAAGTGGCCCGCGACATCCACAAGGCCAACAACACCATCGACGATCTCCACCTGAGCGTGTTCAAGGCGATCGCCGCCCCGGACTGGGCCGAGTCCCCCGCCACCACCGTTGACGTGGCCCTGGCCAGCCGCTACTTCGAACGGTTCGCTGACCACGGCGTGTCCGTGGCCCGCAAGGTCACCTACCTCGTCACCGGCGAATGGCAGGGGCAGGGCTTCTAGCCGCTCCCTAAACCACATACGACGGCGGGCCGGTCACCTCAGGTGACCGGCCCGCCGTTGAACGTTAACTACTGCTTTATTTCTTGCCCTGGTTCGCCACTGCCAGGATGGCTTCCGCAGCGGCGTCCGGGTCCAGGTAGGTGCCGCCCGGCTTGATCGGCTGGAAGTCCTCGTCCAGGTCGTAGACCAGCGGGATGCCCGTGGGGATGTTCAGGCTGGCGATGGCGTCGTCGCTGATGCCGTCCAGGTGCTTGACCAGGGCGCGCAGCGAGTTGCCGTGGGCGGTGACCAGGACGGTCTTGCCGGTTTTGAGGTCTTCCTTGATGTCCGACTCCCAATAGGGAAGCAGGCGGACCAGGACATCCTTGAGGCACTCGGTGCGGGGCAGTGCGTCGCCGAGGTCCGCGTAACGGGGGTCGCGGGCCTGGGAGAACTCGGAGTCGTCGGCCAGGGGCGGCGGCGGGGTGTCGTAGGACCGGCGCCACTCCATGAACTGCTCCTCACCGTATTCGGCCAGGGTCTGTGCCTTGTCCTTGCCCTGCAGGGCACCGTAGTGGCGTTCGTTCAGGCGCCAGTCCCGCTTGACGGGGATCCAGCCGCGGTCGGCCTTGTCCAGGGAAATGTTGGCCGTGTTGATGGCCCGCTTCAGGAGCGAGGTGTAGAGGACATCCGGGAGAAGATCGTTCTCAACCAGGAGCTCGCCGCCGCGTGCTGCTTCCTCGCGGCCCTGGTCGTTGAGGTCAACGTCCACCCAGCCGGTGAACAGGTTCTTGGCGTTCCATTCGCTGTGGCCGTGGCGCAGCAGAATCAGCTTGTAAGTCATGATTTTTATCCTAGCCGAGGCACGGCGCCGCCCGCCTTGCGTTACAAGGGCCCTGCGTTACAAGGATAGGGTTGGGCAGTGGTGCAAAAAGCTGAACGCGTGAGCGCTCCCCATGGCCGGAGCGGCAGGCCGGTCGGAAACGTCACACGGGGCACCACCAATCCCAACCGGATGCGGCGGGTGGACCGCTGGCTCACCGGCCCCCAGGCCTGGCGCCTGCGCGCTGCCGAAGACCCCCTCGTGGTTGACCTAGGCTACGGCGCAACGCCGGCCACCGCCGTCGAACTCTTTGAACGTCTCCGCGCAGTGCGGCCGGATGTCCGCGTGTGCGGAATCGAAATCGAGCCGGAGCGCGTCCGGATCGCCAAGGCGCTCGAGCGGCCGGGGCTGAGCTTTCAGGTGGGCGGTTTCGAATTGCCGCTGCCCGGGCACCCCGTGCTGGTCCGCGCCTTCAACGTCCTGCGACAGTACGAAGAGGCCGATGTGGCGGGGATCTGGCGGCTGGTCCAGGGCCGGCTCGCCCCCGGCGGGCTCTTTATCGACGGTACCTGCGATGAAATCGGGCGGCGGGTGACGTGGGTTGCCCTCGACGCCGAGCGGCCGTTGTCACTGAGCATGTCCGTGCGGTTCGGCAGCTTTGACCTACCATCGGAAATTGCCGAGCGGCTGCCGAAGGCGCTGATCCACCGCAACGTTCCGGGAGAGCCTGTCCACCGGTTGATGCAGGCCATGGACCGGGCCTGGCTGGAGTCGGCGCCGCTGGCGTCATTCGGCAGCAGGCAGCGCTGGCACGCCATGTGCAGGGCACTGTCCGACGGCGGGTGGCCGGTTCAGGACGGCCCGTCGCGGTGGCGCCTGGGCGAACTAACGGTGGCCTGGGACGCTGTGGCGCCGTCGGTCTAGTGGTGGTCACCAGCCGCCATAGGGCCCCGTATTACGGCTACCGCCGCGGCCCGCGTCCTTGACCGCTGGCCGGACGTCTGCGAGGTAAATGGACGCTGCCACCACGGCGGCGAGCCCAAAGAGGCCAAGCGTGCCGAAGATTCCGCCGCTGCTGAAGAGCGAGATGGCGCCGATCAGGGTGGCGCCGCCGGTCAGTGCCAGCCAGAAGGTCTTGGTTCGTTTTCCGGTCGCTTCAAAGGCGGCGGACTTGTGCCTGACGCAGTCCAGCAGAGCCCACACTTCAAGTCCGAATGCCACCAGGGCAAGGATAAAAAACACTGCCAGCTCTACAGGCCGAATTATCAGTTCACCGTCCACCGTCCAAGCCTAGCGGCCCAGCGAGTCGAGCGCCTGCTTCAAATCGGCCCAGAGGTCCTCAATATTTTCAATGCCGACGCTCAGCCGCACCAGGTTGTCCGGGACACTCAGCGGCTCAGCGGCGTGCCGGCGGCGCCGTTCGATCAGCGATTCCACCCCGCCCAGGGAGGTGGCTGGCAGCCACAGCTGCAGCGCGCGGACCAGTTTGTCCGCGGCGTCTGCTCCGCTCAGGCCGGCAACCGGCGCGATCTGCACGCACACAATCGAACCGAAGCCCGACATCTGGGTCTTGGCCCGTTCATGGCCGGGATCCGTGGGGAGGCCGGGGAACCGGATGCTATCGATCAGGGGGTGTGTGCTCAGGCGTTCCGCCAGGACCGCGGCAGAAGCCTGCGACCGTTCCACACGCAGCGCAAGGGTCCGGAGCCCGCGCAGCGCCAGCCATGCCTCGAACGGCCCGGCAATACCGCCATGAATGATGCGGTGGTGCAGCAGCGCTGCCCGGATGTCCGGGTTGGACGTCACCAAGGCGCCGAGGACGACGTCGGAATGTCCGGCCAGGTATTTGGTCACCGAGTGAAGAACGACGTCGGAACCCAAGCTCAGTGGCTGCTGGACCAACGGCGTGGAGAACGTATTGTCCGTCACCACAATGGCGCCCACCCGGTGGGCCGCCGCGGTGAGCTCGCGGATATCGGCGATGCCCAGCATCGGATTGGTGGGGCTCTCAAGCCACAGCATCCTGGCCGCTTTCGCGTCCGGCCCCTGCGGCGCGATCTGTGCTTTGACTGCGTCAGTGTCCGTGATGTCCACAGTCCGCAGTTCCAGGAAGCCCTTCTGCGCCAACTCCGTGGCCATCACGAGCGAACCCGCATAGCTGTGCGACGGCATCACCAGGACGCCGCCGGCGGGCAGCAGGGACAGTGCCGAGCTGACGGCCGCGAGTCCGGACGCGTAGAGCAGGCCGGGCAGTTCAGATCCTTCAAGCAGGCCCAGGGCCTCCTCAAAGGGATCCCAGGTGGGGTTGGAATAGCGCCCGTAGCCCCGGTCCCCGTCGCCCAGAGCTCCCGTGCCGAAGTACGTCGAGGACAGCACGATGGGCGGGTTGACGGGCTCGTCCCGCTTACGCGCCGGCCGGCCGGCGGCAACCACCACGGTTTCGGCCGACAGGGACGCTGCATACTGTTCCGAGAGACTCATGGAGAAAGCGTACTTGGACGTGCGGCGGCTCCCGAAGTCGGTAGTCTAGACCAGTGACCACCAACAGCCCTGGACTTTTCATCGCCTTCGAGGGCGGCGACGGCGCCGGCAAGTCCACCCAGGCGGCCCGTCTTGCCGAGGCTCTGGAAACACGTGGCCTGACGGTCCTGCGGACCCGCGAACCCGGCGGGACGCCCATTGGCGAAAAACTGCGTTCCCTGGTCCTGGACCACGGCCATGGCCACATCGACGCCCACACCGAGGCACTCATCTTTGCTGCCTCCCGCGCGGCCCATGCCAGCCAGGTGATCCGCCCGGCACTGGAACGCGGCGAGGTTGTCCTGACGGACCGCTACATTGATTCGTCCGTGGCGTACCAGGGGGCCGGACGCGATCTGGGTGCCGACGCCGTGCGTACCCTCAACGAATGGGCGACGTCCGGGCTGCAGCCCGACCTCACGGTGTTGCTGGACGTGGACCCAGCTGACGGCCGCCGCCGCCGCACAGCCGGCGATGCCGCCGAAGACCGCCTTGAGTCAGAGGCCGATGAGTTCCATTCAACAATCCGCGGGGCGTTCCTCGAACTGGCCTCCAGCCGGCCGGATACGTATCTGGTCCTGCCGGCGGATCTGCCCGTCAACGAACTGGCCGCGCGGATCCTCACTCGCGTTGATGCCTTGCTCGCGTCTGCAGGCCGGGGCGCCGCATGACTGTCTGGGACGACCTTCAGGGCCAGCCCGCCGTCGTCGAACAGCTCCGCCTTGCCTCGCGGGGCGAAGGACTGACCCATGCCTGGCTGTTCACGGGCCCGCCCGGATCCGGGCGTTCCAACGCCGCGAAGGCCTTCGCGGCGGCCCTCAACTGCGATCAGGACGACGTGGCCAGGCGCGGCTGCGGGGAGTGTCCAGCCTGCCTGACCATCCTCGGCGAGACCCATTCGGACGTGACGTACGTCCGGACCGAGAAGGTCACCATCACCATCGATGAAGCCCGCGACCTGGTATCCAAGGCGGGCAACCGGCCGTCGTCCGGGCGCTGGCGGATCATTGTGGTGGAAGACGCCGACCGCATGGCCGAGCGGACCACCAATGTGCTGCTGAAGGCCATCGAGGAGCCCACGCCGCGGACCATCTGGATGCTGTGCGCACCGTCGCCCGCTGACGTCCTGGTGACCATCCGTTCGCGCTGCAGGGCCGTGGCCCTGCGGCTGCCGCCGGCCGCCGACGTCGCCGCTTTGCTCGTCAAGCGCGACGGCGTGGACCCGGCACTCGCCGACCGCGCTGCCCGCGCGGCGCAAAGCCATGTGGGGATCGCCCGCCGGCTGGCGCGGGACCCCGAGGCGAGGGAACGCCGGTTGGAAACGGTGAGGTTCCCCCTGGGTCTGCGCGGCGTGACCGCAGCGGTGATGATGGCGGACAAGCTGGTGAAGATCGCCACCGCCGAAGCCAACAGTTCCAATGAAGAGCGCGACGCCGCCGAGAAGGCTGCGCTGCTGGCCACCCTGGGTGCCCCGGAGTCAGGGACGCTCCCGCCGACCATGCGCAGCCAGGTCAGGCAGCTTGAAGACGACCAGAAACGACGGGCCAAGCGATCCATCACGGACTCGCTGGACCGGACGCTGACTGACCTCCTGTCGTTCTACCGGGATGTGCTGATCATCCAGCTCGGGAACGCCGTGGAGCTGGTAAACGTTGAGCTCAGGGGTGAGCTGGAGGAATTCGCCGCCCGGTCTGCGCCGGAGACCACCCTCGCCCGCATGGACGCCATCAACAAAGCCCGCCAACGCATCACCACCACCAACGTTGCACCGCTGTTGACCATTGAGTCCATGGCAGCCAGCCTGATCTAGCAACTACTAGGAGACCGCTCGATGACTGCACGCCCCCTGCCCGCACGCTCCCGATCCCTGGTGATTGGGCTGCAGGCTGCCGGCGCCCTGATCCTGGCCCTGACGCTGGCCTCGTGCGGCCTCTTTGGCGGGGACACCCCGGACGCGGCCCCCGCTACGGCGAAGGCAGACCCTGCTATCGTGGCGTCCGCGCCCGCTGGCTTGGACACCTTCTACGCCCAGGAGGTTGTGTGGGAGCCCTGCGAAAACGGCTTCCAGTGCGCCAAGGTCACCGTGCCGATGGACTACGCGAAGCCGGACGGCGACACGATCCAGATAGCTGGGCTGAGGGCTCCCAGCACGGGCAAGAAAACCGGCAGCCTGCTGGTCAACCCGGGCGGTCCGGGCGGGTCCGGCTACGACTTCGTCAAGGATGCGGCCGGAACGCACTTCTCGCAGTCTGTCCGGGCCAACTATGACCTGGTGGGCTTTGATCCGCGCGGCGTCAAACGCTCCGCCCCTGTTACGTGCCTGACGGACGCCGAACGGGACGCGTCCCGGGCAAAGGTCTACGCGTTGGAGACCGACGCCGGGCTTGCCGCCGCGTTGGCCGATAACAAGGCCATCGCCGCGCAGTGCGCCGCCAAGACGGGTCCGGTACTGGGCCACGTCGACACGGTCAGCGCGGCCAAGGACTTGGACATCCTGCGCGCCGTGGTCAATGACTCGAAGCTCAATTACCTCGGGTACTCCTACGGCACGTTCCTTGGTTCAACCTACGCCTCGCTGTTCCCGGACAACGTGGGCCGCATGGTCCTGGATGGCGCCCTGGATCCGTCCATCAGCAACGAGGAGCTGACCAGCGGCCAGGCCGTGGCGTTCGAAAAAGCCATCAGGGCCTACGTGGCCAGCTGCCAGCAGGAATCCTCGTGCCCGCTCAGCGGGAACGTGGACAGCGGGGTCCAGCAGATCCGCGACCTCATCACCGCCGTCCAGAACACCCCCTGGCAGGCTAAGGACGGCCGCCTGGTGAACGCCACGATGTTCGTCAGCGGCCTCATCACTCCGCTGTACAACGACCAGAGCTGGCCCGCCCTGACCCAGGCCCTCGAAGCTGCACTGAACGGTGACGCCAGCCTGATGCTCCGTCTGGCGGACCTCGGCGCTGACCGCGGCGCCGACGGGAAGTACACGTCCAACTCCACCTTCGCCTTCGGCGCCATCAACTGCCTGGACTACCCCATGGTGTCCGACACTGCCGCCATGCGCGCGGAACAGCAACGGCTTATGCAGGCCTCCCCCACCCTGGGCTACTTCTTCGCCTACGGCGGCACCAACTGCGTGGACTGGCCGTACAAGCACCTGCGGACCCCCGCCCCGGTGGAATACACCGGCGAAGCCCCGATCGTGGTTGTCGGAACCACCGGCGACCCTGCCACCCCCGTGGAGTGGGCCGCATCCCTGCGCAAACAGCTGGGCAACGCCTCCCTGCTGACCTGGCAGGGAGAGGGCCACACCGCCTACGGCCGGGCCAACAGCTGCCTCGAAGACGCCGTGGACAAGTACCTTGTGGACGGAGCGGTTCCCGCCGACAACACCGTCTGCTGAGGACTTCTGCTGAGGTGTTTCGGGCCCCCATTTTGACCCGGGCGCAGGGACTCTATTACAGTTGACTCTTGCATGAACCGCCCGGTTACGCCGGGCGAATTGTGCGGTGCTTCCTTAGCTCAGTCGGTAGAGCGTTTCACTCGTAATGAAAAGGTCATCAGTTCGATTCTGATAGGAAGCTCGGGACAAACCCCGTATTGTCGTTGATTTCGACGATGATACGGGGTTTTTCGCTGGTTAAGCCCTTCGACAGCCCGCCGCATTGAGCTGGGCCGCCGACGGCAACCTGTGGTCCACCGAAATTCATCCCGCCGTCATCTTCCACTGCTAATGTCCGGCCATGGACGAACTATTGCTGGTACCGGGTTCTGCTGCTGCACGTGATCTGTCGAACCGGTCGGGGTACGACGTCGCCTTCCTGGGTGTACAGGTTCCTGTGCCGATTCTGGCCGACACGAAAACGATCCTGCTGCCCTACACCCATTTCTCGGTGCTCATGCGGCTGGACAAGCGTCTGGCCGCCGTCACGGCCCTCGGCATCGACGGGGAGAAGCTGATGGATCTGGACCGATCCGGGATCCAATGGCAGCTGGATCCAAGGTTGGCCGAGGACCAGCAGACCGGTGAGCAGCTCTACGCCCGGAACGACCTTGATAGGGGACACCTGGTCCGGCGCGCCTCAGCCGTCTGGGGTGATACCCGGCAGGAGGCCGCCCAAGCGAATGAGGACACGTTCCACTACACGAACGCCGTGCCCCAGGCTGCGAAGTTCAACCAGAGCCTGGACCTGTGGCTCGGGTTGGAGTCCTACCTGCTGGAGCATGCCGCCGACCACGGCCGGCGGCTGATCGTGTTCACCGGACCCATTTTCGGGGACAATGACCCGGTGTACCGCGGCGTGGACATTCCGCTGCTGTTCTTCAAAGTCGCCGCATTCCTCCAGGACGGGGAGCTTGCGGCCACCGGCTACATCGTGGACCAGACACCACAGCTGGCCGACCTGCCCGATGTGCCCCGCCCGGGCGCCGTGGACGAGGCCCCGCCCCTGGGCCCGTTCCGGACCTTTCAGGTCCCCGTCCGCGATATCGCCGCCGTCACCGGCCTGGATCTGGACCAGCTCGTAGCCGTTGACCGGATGCCCATCGCCGCAGAACTACCCACCGCACGGGTGAAGTCGACGTGGCGGACGCTCGTGTCTCCGGAGGACCTGGACCTGGACTTCGATCTGAACGGAGACTAGTGCCGCGGCCCGACCGTGAGTTCGACCGGCGAAGCTTCCACGGGACCGCCGCACTGGGCCGAGCCGCCAACCCGCTTCCAGTCCAGGTCGGCTTCCTTCTCGGCGAGGACCTCGCCCGTGGCAGACAGCGCTTTAGCGGTCACGTGGTCAGGGGAGCTCATGCTGACGGTGAACCGCCAGGTATCGGCGTCGATCCTTTCAGCGTAGAACGGGGCCATGGTCGGCTGGGCTTCCGGGGTGTGCGGAGCCCTGGCATCCAGCGGTGTTGTCACGACAATACGCGGTGCTGCCGTCCCCGGCTCCGGTCGCAACTCCGTACAAGCGCCATCGGCGCACAGCTGCACGGTATCCACACGCGAGACGTCACCCGCCAGTTCAACCGTGATGGAGTTGACCCACCCGATGGCCGGACAGACGTTCGAGCAGCCGGCAACCGGGATGCAGACTGCCGACATCAGAACGGCCGGCCGGACAAGGAGCCCCCACACTCTTCTCATGCGGCCAGTCTAGGCGGCACACATACCCTTCGGCTCCGGAGCCCGCCCCCTATGATGGCGAGCATGGATGACAAGGCGCTGACGGCTATCGCGTTCGAACTTTACGCCCTGCCTATCGAGGAATTTGTGGCTGCCCGGACCGCCGCGGCCAAGGCAGCCGCCGGTTCCGGGAAGGAGCTCCTGGCTGCCGTCAAGGCCTTGCCAAAACCGTCAGCGGCGGCTTGGGCCGTCAACATGCTGGCCATCCATGAGTCAGGAGTGCTCGCGCAGCTTTCCGAGCTCGGCCAACGGATGCGGTCGGCCCAGGCATCCCTCGACGCCGCCGCCCTCCGGGAACTGGCGCGGGAGCGCCGCACCCTGCTGGCGACCGCCGTCGAGACCGCCCGCGCTGTTGCTGAACGCCAGGGGCGCAGCATCAGCGCCACCATCGCCGCCGACGTCGAGCGGACCCTGCAGGCGATGACCGCCGACGAAGGTGCCACTGCCGCCGTCCAAAGCGGACTGCTGGTCCAGGCGCTGTCCGCCGACGGCGTGGACACGGTTGATCTCGATGGGGCCGTAGCGGTGCCCGGGGCCGTGCCGGCGCCGCTGTCCACCACTACGCAGGGCCGTCCCAAACAGCCACCGGCCACTGTGCCGGAAGAAGAAGAGGAAGAACGGACGATGGCGGAACCTGGCACCAGCAAACCCGCGGACCAGCCGCGCCTCAAGGCTGTCCGGGAGACTCCGCGGCCGGCGTCCCCCTCGGCGCTGGAGAAAGCCAACGCTGCCTTGGGCGAGGCCATGGCAGCCGAAGAGGAGTCCGCCCGGCTGGCCGCGGACCGGCAAAGTCAGCTGGCGGGCACGGAGGCCGAAGTCGCGGGCCTGACCCGCGAAACACGTGAGCTCCGCGACCGGCTCAAAGCCGCGGAGGAGCAGCTGGACAGCGCCAGGAAAAACCTGGGCACGGCGGCCGCCGAGGCCAAGCAGGCGGCCCGGGCAGCCGATAAGGCCAAACGTTCGGCCATGCTCGCGCAGGAGCGGGTGCTACGCCTGGGCAACACGCGGGACTGATGAACGGTTAATGTCAAGCCCCGGTTGCAGACTGGACTTATGGAGAACCAACTTGCACAGGAATTTCTTGTCACGTACTTCGACGCCGATTGCGGCCGGATCAGCAGTGAAAGCTTCGATTCCCTGAAGGACGCCGAGCGTTTCGCCAGCCGGAACTGCGGCACCGAGGAATCGTGGGCCGTTATCGACGCTGTTGCCATAGAGCAGGCCAGGATCGCCGCCTGAGGTCATCCGGAAATACCGCTCAGCCGGAAAGGCTTTCGGGCTGGCCACCCGCGGCGGCATCCTCGGCGAGGCGTCGTTCGGCGTCGGCCACCTGCTCAAACACCGATTCCGCGCGGCGGCGCACCGAAGCCGCCCCCACCGGGATGGGACCGACGGCAAGCCGCAGCATGGCGGCAGCCTCGGCGGTGGTGGCCAGCGAATTGCCTGCCTTCGACAACGACCGGTGTACACCTGCCAAGTCCCCGGGAATGTCCAGACCTTCGCTGGGCGACCGCCGCTGGGCTTCGACGCAAACAACACGGACGCGCTCCATGAGCCCCGCCAGCTCGTTGGCTACTTCCACCAGTTCGGCATAAAGCTGCTCGTCTTCGACACCTTCGAGGACCTGGTGATAGCGGTCCAGGCCCCGGTGGAAGCGATCGTGGGCGCGGCGCCAAAGGCCCTTCCCCAGCTCAGCATCGTCTTTGCGCCCTTGGCGGGCGGCAGTTAAGAATCCCACGCAGGAACCTAGAGGTACTGGCCGGGACCGTGGTCCGGGTCCTCCGGCCGGCCTGACTGCACCGGACCGGAATGCTGGCTGGCGGCGGCCCTCTGCGGCTCGCCGTTCTCCCCGATAACCACGCCAGGGGCGATCATGGTGCCCGGCGGAAGCTGCTTCAGGTGCAGCTGCGCGGCGGCCTGCTCCCGTGCGGCGTGCTGGGCGGCGATGGCCGTCTGGATGCCGTGGAAGAGGCCTTCCAGCCACCCCACCAGCTGCGCCTGGGCGATCCGAAGCTCGGCGTCGGACGGTGTGGTGTTCTCCGGAAAGGGCAGGCTGATCCGTTCCAGTTCTTCAACGAGCTCCGGCGCCAGCCCGTCCTCCAGCTCCTTGATGGAACGTTCGTGGATCTCGGCCAGGCGTTCGCGCGCGGCGTCGTCCAGCGGTGCCGACTTAACCTCTGCCAGGAGCTGCCGGATCATAGTGCCGATCCGCATGACTTTCGCGGGCTCGTCCACGAGGTCCTGCAGGTTGCTGCCCTTGGCCTTGCTCCCGAGTGACGTGCTCGACGCCGCCGGGCCTGTAGTTGCCGGACCTGCAGCGCCTGGGCCGGCTCCAGCCGGGATGGGCACAGCCGGCATGGCCGGTTCGCCGTTGTCGAGGGTCCTGCCCTCAACGGGTACGTCATCAGGCTGAGTGTCTGTCGGATCGCTCATGCGTTCATACTCTCACGAGCCGAGGACGGGCAGTCCAGTTGATGAAGCCGGCCAGCCGGTGAAGGCTGGCCGGCCGTCAGCGTCAGCAGCACCGGCCCTGCGGGTTGGAGTCCTGGCGGTCCGTCCGGTCCCGCCAGAACTCGCGTTCCGTCAGAGGTGGCTCCCCGTGTCCGGCCGCGTGGTGGTGCTCCAGGTACTTGGCGTACGCATCAGCACCGAGCACGCCGCCGAGGAACCGGGCGAAACCCCGGAACCCTGTTGCGACCGCGGCCAGACCGGGGCTCATTTGTGGTGACCTGCCCTTTCGAACCGCAGCTCGGCCGGCAGCTTGTTCCACTCGGCCTGCAGCTCACGTTCCGCGGGTGTGGGGATCAGCCCGGCGGGTGCGAAGACCTTCGACGGCCGGGCCTCGTCCTCGTTGTCAACGTTCGGCAACCCAGCCGAATGGTTGCGGAAGGCCTTGATGGTGGCCACCAAGGCCATGGCGATGACGATGATGCTCAACACCACAAAGATGACGGACAGCCAGCCCTGGATGGCGGTGTTGCGCACCACGGCTTCCATGGCCGCGACGCTCTTGGCTGTGCCGAACTCGGTCTTGCCGTCCGCGAGTGCCTTGCTGAAGGCTGCGTTGTTGGCGAAGTAGCCGACGGCAGGCGTTGACGAGAAGATCTTCTGGTAGCTCGCGGTGATAGTCACCACGGCGGCGAACGCCAGCGGTACGGCCACGATCCAGAGGTACTTGAAACTCCCCCGCTTGGCGACGATGGCCAGGCACACAGACAGCGCGATCGCGGCCAGCAGCTGGTTGGCGATGCCGAACAGCGGGAACAGCGTGTTGATGCCACCCAGCGGATCGGTCACGCCCATGAGCAGCACGGCACCCCAGGCGGCCACCATAACGGCGGTGCACAGCCAGGCTCCCGGCCGCCACGAGTGCTCCTTGAACTTCGGGATGAAGTTGCCGATGGAGTCCTGCAGCATAAAGCGCGCAACGCGTGTACCGGCGTCGACCGCGGTGAGGATAAACAGCGCCTCGAACATAATGGCGAAGTGGTACCAGAACGCCATCAGGGCCGTGCCGCCGATGAACTGCTGCATGATGTGGGCGAGTCCGACGGCGAGCGTGGGCGCGCCGCCGGTCCGGGACACAATGCTTTGCTCCCCGACGTTGGCTGCCGTCTCCGCGAGCATGGCCGGGCTGACGTTGACCCCGGACAGGCCAAGGCCGTTGACCCATGCGGCCGCGGTTTCCACCGTGCCGCCGGTCAGGGCGGCCGGGGCGTTCATGGCAAAGTACAGCCCGCGGTCAATGGAGATGGCCGCGACCAGCGCCATGATGGCCACAAACGACTCCATCAGCATGCCGCCGTAGCCGATGAAGCGGGTCTGGCGTTCCTTCTCGATGAGTTTCGGGGTAGTGCCCGAGGAGATCAGGGCGTGGAAGCCGGATAGGGCCCCGCAGGCAATGGTGACAAACAGGAACGGGAACAGGGCACCGGGGAAGACAGGTCCATTGTCCCTGCTGGCGAACTCGCTGAAGGCCGGGACAGTGATCTCCGGTCGGACCACGATGATGGCCAGTGCCAGCATCACGATCACGCCGATCTTCATAAACGTGGAGAGGTAATCGCGGGGGGCCAGGAGCAGCCAGACCGGAAGGATGGCGGCAATGAAGCCATAGACAATGAGGCCCCAGGCAATGGTCACCTTGTCCAGGGTGAAGAACGCGGAGCCCCATTCGGTCTCCGCCACCAGGCCGCCGCCGATGATCGCGGCCATCAGGAGCACAAAGCCGATCAGGGAGACTTCCATGATCTTGCCCGGCCGGATGTAGCGCAGGTAGACGCCCATAAACAGCGCAATCGGGATGGTCATGCCCACCGAGAACACGCCCCACGGGCTTTCGCCCAGGGCGTTGACGACGACGAGCGCGAGGATCGCCACGATGATCACCATGATGAGCAGCGTGGCGATCAGTGCTGCCGTGCCGCCGATGACGCCCAGTTCTTCGCGGGCCATCTGGCCGAGGGAACGGCCGCCGCGGCGCATGGAGAAGAACATCACCAGGTAGTCCTGGACAGCACCTGCGAGCACAACGCCGATGATGATCCAGATGGTGCCGGGGAGGTAGCCCATCTGGGCCGCGATGATGGGTCCGACCAGCGGGCCGGCACCCGCGATGGCGGCGAAGTGGTGGCCGAACAGCACGTTGCGGTCCGTGCGGACATAGTCCTTGCCGTCAGCCTTGTATTCCGCCGGCGTGGCGCGGCGGTCATCCGGCTTGGTGATGAGGCGTTCGATCACCTTGGAGTAGAAGCGGTAACCGATCAGGTAGGTACAGACCGAGGCAAAAACGAACCAGATCGCATTGACGGTTTCGCCCCGGACGATGGCCAGCATGAACCAGGCGACGCCGCCGAGCAGTGCGATGGCTGCCCACAGGGCGATCTTGGCCGGGGTCCATTT
The DNA here is from genome assembly GCF_054510755.1 of Pseudarthrobacter sp. MDT3-1. Classification (NCBI taxonomy): domain Bacteria; kingdom Bacillati; phylum Actinomycetota; class Actinomycetes; order Micrococcales; family Micrococcaceae; genus Pseudarthrobacter; species Pseudarthrobacter sp. MDT3-1. The sequence goes on from NZ_JBTNDX010000028.1 coordinate 37,236, forward strand.
CTTGTCCTCAGCCTCGCGGACGGCCTCATCCACTGCCGTTGGCGGAAGCTTCGGATCGGCGGTCAATGGGCCGCTTCCTTTCGCTGCACGTACCGGTTCGTCAGGCCTGCTGGCCATGTCTCCTCCTTGAGAATTGGTGCTTCAGTGAGTTGCTCAAAGGCACCCTACCAACGCCTCACCAACGAGGACGCGGCATTGTCCCCGCGCCGCGTGTCATTGCGGTGAACGGCAGGCGGGAGTCGCCGAGCGCACAAAAGCCCCCGTTCAAGGTTTCCTGGACGGAGGCCTTCGTGACTAATCCCGAGCGGGAGCCGTTGCTACGCGTGTGCGTAAGTAAGGCAGTCCGCGTTGTCAGCGCCCGGGCCAACATGGACTTCGGGGGCGTTGCACATCAGGTGGTCGTTGTGGATGCACTCGGAGCGCTGGCATGCTCCGACATCTGCCAAGACCTTGGGCAGCCCGCCATGGATGCCCGTGTCGATGAACGTGGCGCAGCTGGCGTGGTCTTTGCTTCCGCCCACCGTGATGGCGTGGGCCGTACAGCCTTCGTGGTCATTAAACGAGCAACGGGTAACACTGCAATCGGCAACATGCGTTGTCATAAGAGGTCCCTCCGTATTTCGGCCGTCCGGGACGGACAGCGTCCTAGGCCCCACGGTAGGCCTGTTGGGCCCAATCAAAAAGACCCAACTGTGTGACCTAATTACGGCGCTCCCCTGCTCAGCTCCCCCCCGTACCGCTCAGGTCCCCACCTCCCGGCGGGACACCGGAAGCCCCGCCCGCGTAAACAGCCAAGCCAAGGCCGCACCGGTGAGCGGCACCGCGATCAGCAGCGCCACGAGCTGGAGCCAGGGAACGACGGCGGTCCGCGCCATCCCGGTTGCGGTCACCAGCAGCACGGCCGGCACTATCCCGGCAACACTTCCCAACACAGTTCCGAGCCCCGCCGTCATCAGCGCCTGCGAACCCGCGAGCGCCTTCCGCAAGCGCGGGGCCGCACCCACCCCGGCAAGGGTGACATGGTCTTTCCGCGAGTCCGCCATGGACAGGCCCGTGGTGATGCCTGCCGCGCTGAGTGTGATCACCGCGCCTAGGCCCACGATGGCCCAGAGGATCAGCGAGGCGTCCCGCTCGGCTCCGGGCTCCACGTACATTGACCCGTAGCGGCCCGCATAGACGCCGGCGAGGGCGGCAGACACCTTGTCCATCTGGGCGGCATCCGGGTAGGCGGTGAGCTGGACCAGCAGCGCGCTGTCATCCAGGCGCATCCCTGCGGCCGCGGCACCCTCCGGGGACACAACGCCGTAATACTGCACGTCGACTTCCGGCTCCAGCACTACCGCAGCCACATCCGTCCGCCCCGTCTCCTGGTACCCCAGGACGGCGCCAGTGGCGGGGTCGCCGGGCGCCGGTTTGCGAACGTCCTCCGCCACCAGGGACGCATGCCCGTCGCGGACGAACACCGGGCTGGTCACCACCATGCCTCCGGCCGCCAGCACGTCGCGGGCTTCCGCCGTGGGAGCCGTTCCGAAGAGCCTTTCCACGTCATCGGCACTTCCGACGATGACGGAGTTGATACGTCCCTGCGTCTCGTAGGGACGCATCGCTCCCCGGCAACGCCAATCCTCCGGATCAAGGACGCGCTGGCCGGCGGTCACAGGGCACGCGTTACCCTCCGGCGTGGCCAGCGAATATTGCAGGCAGCTCGACGTCGGCGTCTGTGCCGGCGACGCGTCGGCCAGTTCGGGCCGCATTTCGCAGTTCCGGGTAGCGGAAGTTCGCACTACCGCGGTCCATTCGACGATGTCCACCGCCCCATCCAATGCGGACGCCACCGCAGCAGGGTCAATCCGCGCCGGATCCGGCATTGTTCCGTCAGCCAGTGGGGGTTGCCACACGGACAGCGGCAGGACAGCCTGGTTCTTCAACGCGGACCAGTAGTGGTTTTGCTGCTCGTTCGCCTGCTGGCTGGCGGCCAGCACCATGCCGGCACTGGCCAGGGTGGCGGCCGCGAGGACTGCGGCAACCGCCGGAACTGTCCTGCTGCGGTTGCGGGACGAGTCACGGGCGGCCATTCGCGCAGCCAGGGGGAGCCGTCCGGCACGCTTGGCCAGGAGGGCCACCAGCTTGCCGGTCAGCAGCACCAGCGATGTGACGCCCAGTACCGCGCCTCCCAGCAGGAACCAGGCAATGACCGGAGTCCTGGAAATGAACACGTCGGGGTCTTCGCTGCTGGCGGCAAACCACGTGCCGGCGGCGAGGGCCGCGGCGGCAACGCCCAGCAGGGCAGCACCCACCACGGTGGACGCCTTGCCGGCCGACGCCGGGGCCCGCCCCGATTTGAGCGCGCCCAGAACGGCCTGGCGCGCCACCTGCCGCGCAGGGGCCAAGGCAGCCAGCAGGCACGCCACGTAGCCCATGACCATCACCAGGACCGTCAACAAAGCGTCCGGATGGAAGCCCGGAAAACGGACCGATCCGTTCAGGCGTGCCACGATCACCACCACGGCGGCGGCTACGAGTCCCACAGCAGCGCCGACCGCCACGCCAAGGCCGCCGAGCCACAGGCCAGCCGCCATCACCACCGAGCGGATAGTGGGGCTTTCGGCCCCCGTCGCGGCGAGCAGGGCCAACTCCCGGACCTGCCCCTTGGCGCCCACGGCGAACGCGGCTCCCGCCAGCAGGCCCACCTCCAGCAATGCGAGGGCGCCCAGGAGCGCCCCGGCCGCGTAGGTGGTGAGGGGCAGCGACGCGCTCGATGAGGTCCCTGCGCCCTCCGGCCCGCGTTCCTCTTGGGACGGCGGATTCAGCACCACAGACCTTGACAGCACCGTGACACCCACGGCGTTGGCCGCCAGGACCCGGCTCCAGGTCACCGGCTCGGAACCCACCAGGTAATACATGGTGGCCTTGATGGCCGACGCGGTCGGCGGCGGACCGGCGGAGGCAGGCGCCGGGGCGCCAACGCTGCCCTGGCCGGACCTGAGGTAGACGATGGAGTTGCTGTCCGAATAGCCCGCATCGCGGAGCGTTCCGACCGCGACAAACGTCCCGGCCGACGTCGCCAGTTCCTCCCCCAGTTCCAGCCCGAACCGCTCCAGCAGCCCCGGCGATACGAGCATCTCGGCATCGGTCCCGGGGGCCCTGCCGTCCAGTAGCGTGTATTTTCCGGCAAATGCCGGGGCCATGGCGTCCACTGCCCGGCCCACCAAACGCACGTGCGCCGCACCCGACTCGGCGGTGAGGTCCAGCGTGGATTCTGTGAGCACGTCGTAGCCGGCTGGAATCGCATCCTGCGGATCAGTAGGCGTGAAGTCGGGGTTAGTGTCCCAGTTGTTCGTGGTGATGTACAGCTCTTCGACCGGGTCCTGGACCATGATCCCGTTGGCCATGGGCATGGGCCGGAACCGCGCCTGGGTGGTACCGAGCTGGTACTGCACGCGTTCGGCCGCGGTCTCCTGCATGCTCTGGACCAACGTGGCCGCCCCGGTCATTCCCGCCACGGGGAGCATGATGAGCAGGATGATCAGAAGGGAACGCCCCTTGTGGCGGCGGATATCGCGCCGCGCCATCCGCACGGCGACGCGGAAAGCCTGCCGGCGCCCGCCAGGCGCCGGTGCGAGGGTGAGTGCCACGTCAGTGGCCGGCCTGCGTCAGGAGCATGGCGGGATCGTGCATGGCAGCTGCCTGGTCCACGATCCGGCCGTCCCGGAGGAACACCACCCGGTCAGCCCACGCGGCATGCCGGGCCTCATGGGTCACCAGCATCACGGCCGCACCGGCATCGGCACGTCCGCGGAGCACCTCCATGACGCCATGGCCGGTGGTGGAATCGAGGGCTCCCGTTGGTTCGTCGGCCAGGATCAGCCTGCGGTTGCCCACGATGGCCCGTGCGATGGCCACCCGCTGCTGCTGTCCGCCGGACATCTGGTCCATAAAGCGGTCCGCGAGTTCCGGGATGCCCACCTGCCGCAGCGCATCGATGGCCTGGCGTTGCGCCTTCCTGGCGGCCGTCCCGTCCAGCTCCAGCGGCAGCGCCACGTTCTCGGCAGCCGTCAGCGTGGGGACAAGGTTGAAGTCCTGGAAGACATAGCCGACGGCGCGGCGGCGCTACCGGGCGAGTTCGTTCAGTCCCAGCCCGCCCAGTGGTGTCGATTCCACAAAGACACCGCCCGACGTCGGCCGGTCAAGTCCCCCGGCCAGTGCCAGGAGGGAGGATTTCCCGGAACCTGACGGACCCATCACCGCGACGAACTCTCCGGCTCTGATACTGAGGTCCACCTCGCGCAACGCGGCGACCGCCGTCGCGCCTTCACCGAACGTCCTGCTGACCTTGGCGAGTTCCAGGACCTGATGCGGCCCCTGGACGCTCACCGGCGGCTATCCGCGATGAGCGGGGCTGCCTCTTCCACAGTGACCCCGTTGGACGATTTGCGTGGTGTTGCCTGGCCCGCGGTCTGCGCCTGCTGCAGCATCCGCGCCTCGCAAAGGTCCAGCCAGCGGACCTCCGCTTCCGTCTGGAAGATCAGCGAATCCAGCACCAGCAGCCAGGCGGTATCCGCCGCCCGCTGGTTGGCGGCCGTGTCGCGGCGGGCCTTGGTGTAGTCCTGCAGCGCACGGATGGACGCCACCCGCTGGGCCTGGATGATGGCCTGCACATCCACGCCTGGCAGCGTGACCGCGAGCGCCAGTTTGATGGCAAGCTCGTTCCGGGGCGGGTTGTTACGCTCCACGGGGGCGGCAAACCAGTTCCGCACTTCCGCCTTGCCGGCGGCGGTGATGCTGTAGATCACGTGGCCTTCGCCGTCACTGCCGTCATTGCTGACCAGGCCGTCGCGTTCGAGCCTGTCCAGCGTGGTGTACACCTGCCCGATGTTCAGGGACCAGGTGGACCCGGTGCGGTTTTCGAACTCAACCCTGAGCTGGTAGCCGTAACGCGGCTGGTCTTGCAGCAGGGCAAGGAGGCTGTGGCGGATGGACATGGTGCTCCTAGCGGTGGCGTCAGCGTCGGTATGCACGGACCCCCCAAGACCCGTGCATACCGCGTATAGAGTGACGCTAACCCAGTCCGCGGCGCAAAGCAATACTCAGTATCTACCGTGGCTACATGACCAGCAGGATCTTGCCCACATGGTCGCCGCTGTCGAAGTACCGGTGGGCGGCCGCAACCTGGTCCAGCGGGAAGGTCTTGGCCACCAGCGGGCGGATCCGGCCGTCCGTGATGAGGGGCCACACGGATTCGCGCACGGCGTTCATGATGGCGCCCTTTTCCGCCACCGGGCGCGGCCTCAGTGCCGTGGCAACCACTGCCGCGCGCTTCCGCAGGAGCTGGCCAAGATCCAGCTCACCCTTGGCTCCGCCCTGCAGGCCGATGACAACGAGCCGGCCGTAGTCCGCGAGCGCATCAACGTTCTGCGCCAAGTACTTGGCACCCACAACGTCGAGGATCACGTCGGCGCCCTTGCCGCCGTTCTGCCGCCGGAGGCTTTCGGGGAAGTCCTCTTCGGTGTAGTTGATGGCGATGTCCGCGCCCAGGAAAGCCTTCGCGGTCCCCACCTTTTCCGCGCTTCCCGCGGTGGTGGCGACCCTGGCGCCGAAGGCCTTGGCCAGCTGGATGGCCATGGTGCCGATCCCGCCGGTGGCGCCGTGGATCAGGACAGTCTCGCCCGCCTGCAGCTGAGCCGTCATGATCAGGTTGGAGTAGACCGTGGCTGCGACTTCCGGCAGCGACGCAGCGGTGACCACATCAACGCCGTCGGGAATCCGCAACACCTGCTCCGCCGGCACCGCTACCTGCTCCGCGTAGCCTCCGCCGGCCAGCAGCGCCACCACCTTGTCCCCCACGGAGAATGCCTTGGTGACGCCGGGACCGAAACCGGCGATCCGCCCCGAGACTTCCAGCCCCGGGATCTCGGACGCGCCGGGCGGGGGCGGGTAGAAGCCCCTGCGCTGCTGCACGTCCGCCCGGTTCAGGCCGGCGGCGACAACGTCGATCAACACCTCGCCCTGCCCGGGCACCGGCGCGTCCACTTCGCGGACTTCCAGAACCTCCGGACCACCGGGTTCTGCAATGTAGACGGCTTTCATGGAGAACTCCCGTTTTCTAGCTGATTCGTGCCCCAGAACCAGTGTGCACCGGACGCACGGCAGACTCTGTTTTGTTGCAGCCAACTGCCTATGAAACACTACTCGTTAGGGAAGGTTGTCCGAGCGGCCGAAGGAGCTAGTCTTGAAAACTAGTGTGCGGTAACCCCGTACCAAGAGTTCGAATCTCTTACCTTCCGCGAATGGAACCCCGGTACGCCACATGGTGGCGGACCGGGGCTTCTTCGTTTAACCGGCACAGGGTCCGCCGGAGCTAAACCATTGAAACTGTCCGAGCCCGTGTGATGTCTCGAAACATCGGTGACAGTTCTGCCTCAGGACAATGGTGACACTCCATGTCTCCGGACATCGGTGACGGTCCCCTGTCTGCGGCTATTTTCG
>NZ_JBTNDX010000029.1:0-42168 GCF_054510755.1 Pseudarthrobacter sp. MDT3-1
TCACGCGTAAAACCCTTGTTATCAACGGGCATCGCCGGCTCCTTCAATCAAAAAGTTAATGAATGACTCACAACCAGCTTGACGGAGAGGGGCTCTCTCACTTGATGCGCCATACGACCGAACGCTCTCTCACTTTCCTGAAGAAAGTGAGAGAGCGTTGGCCGAAAACCCGCCAAAGGTGAGAGAGCGTCCTGGTGGGAGGGAACGGACCTAGCCTCGGAACACCTGGACCACTGACGGACGGGGCGCGCGCGCCTGGCCGCGGGCCGGCGTCGTGCCTTCCGCGACGTAGTCCGGGAAGAAGGAGTGCTGGTCATCGAACGAGCCGTCCTCACCCGGGTGCTGCACGGAGACGAACACGGTGCGCTCCTCGTCGTGGATGATGGGTCCGCAGGTCTCGCCGTCCCGCGGCACGGCCAGGAACTGCTCCACCTTGCCGCGCTCGGCACCTTCGAGGGTGACCTTGAACAGGCCGTCGGCCTTGCCGATGCCGGAGGGGGCGCCGTCGGTGGAGATCCACAGGTTGCCTACGGAGTCGAACGCGAGGTTGTCGGGGCAGGAGATGGGCGAAACCTTGTCCACCGGGAAGCCGGAGAAGTAGGTAACGTCACCCTGGGCCGGATCGCCGCAGACCATCAGCAGGTTCCACTGGAACTTCGTGGAGGTCTGGTCGCCGGTTTCAGTGATTTCCACGATGTGGCCGTCGCGGTTCAGGTTGCGCGGGTTGACCTCCGTGGCGCCTTCCTTGCCGGCTTTGCCACGGTCCGAGTTGTTGGTGCAGGCAACGTAGACCTTGCCGGTGTGCAGGCTGGGCTCAACGTCCTCGGCCCGGTCCATCTTGGTGGGGCCAACCTTGTCGGCGGCCAGGCGGGTGTACACCAGGACCTCCTCGACGGACATGCCCTTCACAGCCGAAGCGCCGTCCACCACCAACGGAAGCCATTCGCCGGTACCGTCGAACGAGCCGTCGGCCGGGACTGTGCCCTTGCCGTCGATTTCAGCGACAGGCGAGTTGCCCGTGAACTTGGCAACGTAGAGGTTGCCGGCGGAGAGCAGCGTCATGTTGTGCTTGCGGTCGCCCTCGATGTACTTGTCCTTGGAGACGAACTTGTACAGGTAGTCGAAGCGCTCGTCGTCGCCGGAGTAAGCCACCACGTGGCCGGATTCGGCGATGATCACGTTGGCGCCCTCGTGCTTGAAGCGGCCCAGTGAGGAGTGCTTCTTCGGCATGGAGGTGGGATCGAACGGGTCAACTTCCACGATGTAACCGAAGCGGTTGGCCTCGTTTTCGTAGCCGGCTGTGCGGGTGTCGAAGCGCGGGTCGTCGAGCTCCCACTTGCGGGCCGTCGGCTTGGAAGTGATGCCGTAGCGCTTGTCCCCGGCGGACGTGCCGTTCCCCACGAAGTAGCCCTGGAAGTTCTCCTCGCCGGAGAGGATGGTGCCCCACGGGGTGGTGCCGCCGGCGCAGTTGCCCAGCGTGCCCTTGATGAAGCGGCCTTTGGAGTCCTCAGCGGTCGTGACCAGTGCCGAGCCCGCTGCCGGGCCGGTGAGCTCGTACACGGTGTTGTTCAGGTAACGGCGGTTCAGCGGCGCGCCCTTGACATAGGTCCACGGCTTGTTCTTGTTCTTGCGCTCGAGCTCGACGACGGACAGGCCGTGTGCAGCCTGTCCCACAGCGCGCATCTGCTCTGCCGGCATGGTGGCCGGGAACATGATGTTCTCGTTGGTGTATTCGTGGTTGGCGAACAGCACCGCGCGGCGGCCCTTTGAGCCCGGAATCTCCAGGATGTCGGTGTAGTCGTTGTTGTAGCCAAACTGCTTTTCCTGTGCGGCTGCCGTCTGGTTGTTCAGGTCGAAGTCCGGGGTGCCGTTGAAAATGGGGTCGCCCCAGCGGATCACGGGCTGCCAGGTGAAGCCTTCCGGAACCGTGACAGCGTCCACCGCTGCGTCAATTGAAGGGATGGGCGTGAACTTCAGCTTCGACTTGGTGAAGCCTTCCTTCGCGGCGGGTGCCAGGCCGGGGCCGCCGGCAACAGCCGGTTCCGCGGAGGTGACGGCGCTGCCAAGTACGACGGCGAGCGCACCGGCGGCGCCGAAGCCCAGGGCGGCGCGGCGGGACATGGTGGCGGACGCGATATCGCGGAAGTAGCTGTTGGAGCTGGTGTTGCAGACGTCGCCGGAGCAGGCGTTGTCGCATTTCAGGGCGCAGGTGACTGCACTGCGCTTGCCTTTGGTGTGGCCGAGCATGGGCAGCAGGGTGAACTTACGGGCTGTCGATTCAGACAAGGGGTGCCTCCAATATGACGATCGGGTCCCGGCCACCCTTTCAGCGCAGGTCGACGCCAAGCCGTCGGCAAGGTGAAGTTCAGGTTAACCGGCGGTGACCCGCAGGGATGTGAGAGAGCGTTGCCCAAAAACCCGCGTTAAGTGAGAGAGCGTCCGTAAGAATCCCGCGTTAAGTGAGAGAGCGTCCGAGGGCGAGGAGGGCGTGGACCCTGGCGAGCCGGGCCAGCCACCAGTCGCGGCGTTCCGCGGAAGCCGCAAACTGCTCCAGCAGCCCGGCGTCGGCGGCGACATCGCGGAGGCGGATGGCGCCGTCGTCGGCCACTAACGGATCCCGCGTGATGTCCGAGGTGAACAGCGACACCGTCCCCAGCCCGCACGCATACGGCAGCTCGGGCAGGGCAGCGGCCAGAGCCAGCCCGGCGCGGATGCCCACGGACGTGTCCAGCGCGGAACTGACGACGGCGGGGAGCCCGGCCTGCGCCACGATGTCCAGCGCGCGCCGCACTCCCCCGAGCGGCGCGACCTTGACAACCAGCAGATCCGCCGCGCCGGCCCGCGCCACCTTAAGGGGATCGGATTCCTTGCGCACGCTTTCGTCGGCGGCGATCAGCACCGGCGTCCCGGCGGCGCGCAGCTGCCGCCGTACCTCGGCGAGCCCCTCAATTGTGGGCACCGGCTGCTCGGCATATTCAAGTCCGACGGCGGCGAGCCGGGTGAGTGCCGACACTGCAAAGGGCACGTCCCAGCCGCCGTTGGCGTCGACGCGGATGGCGGCGTCGGGCAGGGCTGCGCGGACGGCGGCGACACGGGCGGCGTCGTCGTCGAGCGTCTGCCCGTGCTCGGCCACCTTGATCTTGACGGCGTCCACCCGGCCGAACCGGGCCAGGACCTCAGGCACAAGCTCTGCCGCAACTGCCGGCACGGTGGCGTTAACGGGGATCACCGAACGCACTGGCAAAGGGAAGCCGTGCCAGCCGGCCTCGATGGTGGCGGCGAGCCAGCGGGAGGCCTCGGCGTCGGCGTATTCGGGGAACGGGCAAAACTCGCCCCAGCCGTGCGGCCCGCGCAGCAGCAGCGTTTCGCGTTCCATGATGCCGCGGAACTTCACCCGCATGGGCAGGCTCACCACATGCGCGGTGGCGAGCAGTTCGTCCAAGGAGGGACGGTTCGGGAACCCGTTCCGGGGCTGGCGTGCTGGGTCGGCGGGCATGATTTCACTCTACCGGCCGCCTCTGACGGTAATGCGGGCGACCACTCCCTTGGCAGGGGCCTCCGGGGTTGGCCACTCCAGCCTTTTTACAAGTTGCGCGGCGCATGATCTGAGCAGGGTTGAGCAGCCACTCACCATGAGGAGAGGTCATGACATCTCGCAGGGAAGTTCTAAAACTGGGCGGAGCGCTTGGGGCATTCAGCCTCGTGGGCATGAAGGGGGCCCCGCTCACCCTTCCTTCGTCCACCACGCCGCCCTCCACGCCGCCCATCACGACGAGCCAGCTCGCGCCCCAAAACACCCCGGTTCCGTACGCCGGGGTCTTCCGGCGGCCGCCGGTGCTGGAGCCTTACGAAACCGGCTTCGACGACGGCGACCCCAACCGCCCGTATGCCAAGTACGCGCTGACGCAGAAGCTTGGACAAGCCCAGTTTGTGCCGGGGCTCACCACCACGCTCGCCGGGTACAACGGTATTTTCCCCGCCCCTACCATCCGGGCCCTCCAGGGGACCCGGACCGAGGTGCGGATCCGCAATGACTTCCCGGCGCTGGGCCTGCTGCATCCCATGGCCTTCCATACCGTTACCCACCTCCACGGCTCGGCGTCGCTGCCGCAATACGACGGGTACGCCAATGACACCACTCCACCGGGATACGTCAAGAACTACCACTACCCCAACTGGCAAACCGGGCGGACACTCTGGTACCACGACCACAAGCACCACGTGACGGCCCAGAACGTGTACTCCGGGCTGGCCGGCTTCTACCCCCTGTCCGATAAGTTCGAGCGCGCCCAGCTGCCGCAGGGTGAGTTCGACGTGCCGCTGATGATTTCGGATGCCCTGTTCAATGCTGACGGCTCGTTCGGCTACAACGACAACGACCACGACGGCTTGTGGGGCGACATCGTCATGGTCAACGGGGTGCCGTGGCCAACCATGAAAGTGAAGCCGCGCATCTACCGTTTCCGGGTCCTCGTGGCCTCGATTACCCGTTCGTACCGGCCCACCCTCTCCACCGGAGAGCCGGTTTACATCGTCGGCACCGACGGCGGTATGACGCCCAAGGTCCAGGCGGTGCAGTCGTGGCGGCAGGGCACCGCGGAACGCTACGAGATCCTCATCGACTTCCGGAAGTACAAAGTGGGGCAAAAGATCCAGTTGCGGAACCTCAGCAACAAGAACAACGAGGATTTTGCCAATACGGACAAAATCATGCAGTTCGAGGTAGTGCGCAACTCCGGCTCGGGGAAGGGAGGCATCTCCTCGATTCCCAAGACGCTCGACGACGGCGGGTCGCCGAATGCGGCCCGCGGCGGACTGCCCACCATGAGCCTGACGCCGGAGATGGCTGTGGCCAAGCGGGAGCTCAGGGTGGAGCGGGAGAACGGGGAATGGACCATCAACGGGGTTACGTGGGCCGATGTGGAAAGTTCAGGGTTCACTAAGCTGTTCGGCAACCCGCAGCCTTTTGACGTTGAGCAGTGGACCATCACCAACGGATCCGGCGGGTGGTTCCACCCTGTCCACATCCATCTGGTCGATGCCAAGATCATCGCCCGCAACACCAACGGCGGGAAACCGTTCGCGTGGGAGGGGGGGCCCAAGGATGTCTTCTATGCGGGTGAGAACGAGTCCATCACCTTACTCACGCAGTTCGACACCGGAGCCCAGGCGGGCGGACGCTACATGGTGCACTGCCATAACCTGGTGCACGAGGACCACGACATGATGGTGCAGTTCTCCGTGGGCGATCCGCGGAACAACGATCCCATCACCTCCGACCCCTCCGTTCCGGACACCCTGCCAGCGAACCATTTCATCCCGCGCTACCAGCCGGGTTACCCGGCGGGTACGTGAGATGAAGGCGGCTGCTGTTGCCGTCTCGGTGGTTCTGGCCTCTTCACTGTTGGCCGGCTGCACTGCCGGAGCGCCACCCGGTTCTCCTTCCGACCCGTCCGGCGCGGTCCTGACGTCCGGTTCGGGTTCCGAGCTGGGGAACGGCCGGCCCCAGGTGAGCTACGACGGGCTGATGGTCCGGCGCCGTATTGTGGTGGCCATCCACCCGGCCCCGGACGCGGATCTGGTTACGCTCAGTGCAGCGCTCTCCTCTGCTGCCGGCAGCCTGGGGCTGGCCGTGTCCCCTATCTCACCGGATGTCCTGGGCGCCAACGTGCTGCAACACACGGTGCCAGAGCTTATTGTTGCCCTGCCCAGTGATGCCACCATCGATGATGGCGGCGAACTGGTTAACCTTGCATTCGGCCACGACCTGGCGTTTCCGGGGCTGGACCACGTTCATGTGGCCCAGGTCCTGGTGCACGACCTCCGGTTCACCGCCAGCTCAGCCAACCCCGGGGCTCTGGCCGAGGCAATCGCGCTGGAAGGCATCCTCGCCGATGCGCTGGGCAACTACGACACCCATGCAAGCGACGGCGAGCTCGAACTGGGCTACACCGGCCCGCTCCTGAGCGACAAGACTGTGGAGGCTGTCCGCCTCGGCGTTGCGCGCGCCGCAGGGAACACCGCCGACGACGTCAAAGTGGCTCCGCGCTCGGGGACAGGAACGGGCGTGGACATGGACAAAGAGCCCGCAGATGCGTCCGTTGCCCGGGAACCGGTACACGGCCATTGATCAGAACAGCACCGCTGCCCGCTAACTAACCACGAAGGGCCAGGCTGGCTGAGGCTGCATCTCAGCCAGCCTGGCCCCTCTTCCATGCCTGGATAAAAATGCCCCCGTTACCTTCCCCGCCGAGGGAGCTGCAGGCAGGGGTGTGCCGGCACAGGGGGCGGCGCAGCAGAGGGAGCTCGGCACCGTGGTGGCGTGCCCCCACAGGCAGCTCCGCACGCACAGCAAAGGGGGTGGCCGCGGGGCCACCCCCTTCACTTGCCAGCTGCAGGTACTAGCTGCGCTTTGCCTTCCCTATCGTGCCACCACGCTGTTCGAGCGGGCGGACTCCGGGCTGGTCCCTACTGCGTTGATGGCCACTACAACGAACCGGTAGTTGTTGTTTGTAAGGGTCATCTCCAGGGTCCTCGCCGTTGCCGGCAGGACGGCGGAGTCCGTCCGTGAGATCACCGTGGCGTTGGCTGCGGCTGAACTCATCCGCAGGGCCGTCACCTTGTAGCCCGTGATCGCAGACCCGCCGGTCGCGGCCGGCGGCGTCCAGTCGATGATGGCTGTTATGGGACCCCTTCTGTCCCCTTGCCTTGCCCTTCCGATCACCGGAGCATCTGGCGTGCCCGGCGTCGTAATTGCAATCGACGGTGCCGAACCCAGGCTGGTTCCGGCCGCGTTCACCGCCCGGACCACGAACGTGTACGCGGTCCCGTTTGCCAGGCCGGTGACCACCTGGCTGGTGGCCGCGTCGGCGAAGGAGACGGTGGTGACCACCGTGGTTCCCGTGCGGACCTCGACTTCGGACCCTGTGATCGGGGATCCTCCGTCACTGGCCGGCGCCGTCCAGGTAACGGTTGCCGAGGCGACACCCGCGCTGGCTGTGACTCCGGTCGGGGCATCGGGCACCGAGGGCGCCGGTGTGACCGCGTTGGATTCCGCGGACAGCGGGCCTGCGCCGAACTGGTTCACCGCGCGCACCTGGAGGGTGTACGAGGTGCCGTTGGTCAGTCCGGTTACCGTGGCACTGGTGGCCGAGGCCGCAATGCCGGTGACCGTCTGGACTGCCGCGCCGCCGGTGTTCACGACCACTTCGAAGCCCGTGATCGCCGAGGACCCGTTGGGCGCCGGGGCCGTAAACGTCACCGTCGCGGAGCTGTTGCCTGCGGTCGCCGAGCCGATGGCCGGCGCATCAGGCACCTGCACTGTGACCACCTGATCGGTGAACTGCAGCCGCTCGATGTTCCGCAGCGTGTCGATCCCGTCGCTGGCCCGCTGGCCAGCCACATTGGCGCCGGTCTGGGTGACCGTCAGCTTGGCCAGTTCGGTTGCCGTTGCGGGGGTGGCAACGATCGTGTAGTTCGACAGCGGTCCCGAGAAGACCGCGGTGTCGGTGCCGCCGGTGCCTTCCAGGATCTCGCGGACTGCCACGATGTTGCCCGGGTTCACGGTTCCCGCGAACACGGCTTCCTGGAGGGTGGCACCGGTGAGGTTACCGTCTCCGTCCCGCAGGTACTGCGTGGTCATTCCGGCCGCGCTGCCAACCTCGGAGAGCCGGTTGTTCGCGTCCGTGCGGACGCTGAGCCGGACGCTGAGGTACCTGTCGCCGTCGATGATGTCATCGGCGCCCCGTCCCTCGATCAGGTCGCTGCCACCGCCGCCGAGGAGGATGTTGCCATCGCCCCAGACGTTGCTGTCGGGGACCAGTAGCGGGCAGTTCTTGGATGCCGACGCCGCGATGACGGTGTTCGCCGGAGTGCTGAGCGCCGGTACCAGTGGGTCAAGGCCCGCGATGCGGTCAAGGCCCGCCTGGTCCAGCACGTCGCATCCGATGAATCCGGCGCCGCCGACGGCGCTGGGAACCACGTCGTCGCCACGCAGGACGTCATCGAGGTTCGCGCCTGAGAGTGCCTCCACCTCGTTGAACTTGTCCCGGACTCCCACCTGCAGGATGTCCAGCGGCGGGATCGGGAGGTTCAGGTCGGCATCCTGTGCCTGTGGATCCTGAAGACCGATCTCCCAGTCGTATCCCGAGGCTCCGGCGACCTTCTCGACGCCGGGTCCTGCGAGGCCGACGTCGTCGCCGCCTTCCATGTCGTAGTCGTCGTCACCGCCCTGGCCGATCAGGATGTCGTGTCCGGGCTTTTGGGAGTCGTCCAGGAAGAACAGGTTGCTGCTGTCCCCGATCATGAGGTCAGGTTGGTCCCCGCCCTCTTCCCAATCGTCGCCGCTGTCACCGAACGCGGCATCGATGCCTTGACCGAGCATGATGAAGTCGTCACCAGTTCCACCGAAGGTCTCGTTGGCATTGGCTCCACCGTTCGTGAAGTCTTTGCCATCGCCGCCCATGATGATGTCCAGGCCCGGGCCGGCGTCGATCGCGTCGTTTCCGGGACCGCCCTTGTGCACGTCGTCGCCGGCGAGGTCGGTGATGATGTCTTCGCCTTCGCCGCCGAGTGCGACGTCGGCTCCGTCACCACCTTCGATGATGTCGTTGCTGGCACCACCCCAGAAGGTGTCGCTGTCGTTTCCACCGAAGATGCGGTCCACGCCGGCAGTGCCGTTGTAGACGCTCTGTCCGTTGATCCCGGAGGGGTCTACGGTGTTCCTCGCGCGGTACTTGATCGTACCGTCGGGCATGCGGATCAGCAGGGCGGCCTCATCGCAGTCTGAGTCCGGGTCATCCGCTACGGTGTTGCCGGAGGCCGCAAAGCCGTCGGTGGTGCCCGCAAGCTTCTTCAGTTCAAACTTGCAGTCCGCCGTGGCGAACGAGTCGGCCTTCAGGGTGTGCACGTTCGTGTTGCGCATCATCAGCTCGGCGAACGAGTTACCCTCCAGCGCACTGCGCAGGTTCATGCCCGGCGTGCGCGCCAGGTAATACAGGCGGTCGCCGTTCTGCAGGTCCGTCAGCTGGTTCTCGAAGACGTAGTTGAACGTGCTTCCAAGCAGGCCACCGAAAACAACGGTCTGCTCCGCGAGACCGCCGACCCAAAGGTCCACGTTGTCCAGGCCGGTGATCGACTGGGTGCCGTTGTTGGCCCAGGCGTCCGTGCTGTTCATGAACGCAGCAGCATCAGTGGGAGCAACGTCCCCGGTGTTGGGGTTGACGATCAGCCGTGCAGCCTCCCGCTTGCCCGCCAACGTCGTAGGGCCGGTGATGGACGGGTGCTGGCCGTAGGCCGCGACGAAGTTTACGAGCGACTCCGGGTGCTTGAGGTTCTCTCCGAAGTCGATCCAGTTGATGTAGGGCTTCAGCTGGCCGTCATTCGTTGAGTTGAACAGGTCCCGGCGAAGGACGTTCAACCGCGGAATTCCTTCGGAGCGTGCCCGTGTCATGTTGATCGTCGGAAGGTCCAGAGGCAGACCCAGCAGGTTGTTGCGGAGCGTTTCCGTCACGAACTCATCGAGCTCGTTACCGGCCTGGTCCGACATACCCATGATGATGCTGCCCGCAGCCTCCTCAGAGGTGAGCGAACCTGCAGGGCCGCCGTTGGTGTACTCCGGCGGGTTGAGGAAACCCTCGAGCAAGGAGATGTCGTTCTGACTCCCCAAGATGTCGTCGGAGGTGCCGAACTGGTCGTCGGGACCGGGGCTGTCCTCGTTCCTGCGGGAGATTGTCTCGGTCAGCATGGAGTGACCGAAGCGGTACACGGCGTGGGCGAATTCAGCCTTGACCGCGGGGTTGAGCTCGGTCTGAGTGAACGCAAACGGCTCGAAGGGGTTGATCGCAGGTTGAATCTTGCGGGCGAACTCCTCGAAGACCAGGTGCTGGTACTCCATTTCGGTGATGAACCGTGCCGCCTGGAACAGGCGCTCACCGTTCCAGCCGTTGGCGCCGGCGGCCGCCTGCCATTCGGCCAGGGCCGCCGTGCCGCTCGCGGAAGTATCGGTGGTCAGCACGTTCTTGATGTCGCCGACGAGCCGGTCGTGTTCCGAGTGGAATATCTGGTGGATGGCGGTCAGTCCGATATTCTCGTTGACCCGCCCATCACCGGCGACGAAGTGCGCGTTGAGCATCTCGTCGTCGTACGTACCAAGCGGCTGGCTGGCGAAATCGGCAGATGCCACGTTGTCAGCATCCGGGGCCGGCGCGACCGGGGCCGTGCCCGGGTTGTGGTCCGTGTCCTGAGGGCTCGGGTCCGCGTTGTGCGCGATGTCGGTCAGGAACGGCGTGTCGAAGTACTTCACATCCGCCGGAACCGGCACGGGGTTGGCTTTGTCACCCTCGATCAGGCCCGCACCCGTCACGTACTGCGGCAGTCCGCGCAAGGGGCCGGGGAGGAACTTGCCGTAGGGGTCCGCGGCGATCATCGGGATGTTCGTGGCGTCCTTGTCTTCGAGCTTGAGACCAAGCAAGGTCTCCGCCTGGGACTTGGTCGTGGCCCAGGTAGCCATGCCGCCCGCCGTTGGACCAGCCGGACCGCCGAGGAGCTTGCCCGTTGAGACCGGCTTGCCGTCGGCGTTGTTGACGTACTCGCGCACGAATACCTGGTGCGACGAGTGCGAGGTGTAGGTCTGGCTCTGGTCAACCAAGGGCGAGTCCGTGTTGGTCGCATTCTGGATATCGTCAGCACTTTCGTCCGCAGGAGTCGCGGGGTTGTCGCCTGTGGTGCCGTCCGGACCGGGCTGGTTCTTACCTCGGGTCAGGACCATGAACTGCAGGTGCGGCGGCAGGTCGTCCCCGTTGCCCAGGATGTGGTCCGGGCCCGCGATCAGTGGATCGTCGTCCTTCAGCGGCACAAACACCGTGCCTCCGCCCTTGACGGTCTGATCCACGCCGTGGTCAAAGAACTGTCCGAACAGGGTGAACATCGAATTGTAGGGCGGCGAGAGGCCGACGTCCGTGGTCACGTTCGGGATGAAAAGGGTCTGGTGCGACGGCACGCAGCCCGCAGGATCTTCGACGACCGGCGGCGTGGCCGAGGGATCTGGATCCGGCGTGCACGGGACGATGCCCTCGTTGCCCTGCGACCTGACCGGGTTACCGGCCGCTGCCACCGCGGCCGGGTTGGTTGAGGTCTGGTCCACGATCAGGTTGCTGATTACGCGGGGCTCGGAGTCGAAAACGGAGCCCTTCTTCTGCGCGTACGAGGTCGGCTGGGAAGGGCCGAACGCGGGAGGTGAGTCCTCGGCACTCTTGAATACCGGCGTGGTCAGGCGTGGGAACGTCTGGTCGGCCGCGCCGAACGTCTCCTGGCCGGGCACAAGGTTGTTGCATGACCCGTCGACCGTCCGCAGCCCCTGGGAAACGAGGGGGCTCGCGATCTGATCAGGACCGGTGCCGATCATGGTGTCACACGGGTGCTCCGGCGACAGCGTTGCAGCGTGCGCCTCGGCGATTTTGATCTGTTTCAGGATGAACGCCAGGTCGGAGGGGCTCACCGTGAACCCCTGGCCAACCGGAGCCGTTTCGGCGTTGGCTGCAACGATGGGCAATCCCATGCCGACGGGCATGACCATTGCCGCGATGGCTGCGATCATCCGGACCCGTGCCGGCCGGACTCTTGCTGAGCGGGCGACGGCGTGCCGGCCTTGTCTGGGTGGGAAGGTGCTGTGTTCAGTGCTTGGGGATGCGGGCGCCTTGCCATCGGCCTGGCCCAAGGGCATCCAACTAAAGGGTCTCATGACATGCCTGCCGTTAGGAGGGATGGAATGACGTCATCGTGCACCGGACACCTTGCAACAACCTTGTTGGCTGCAATGACACCGGACTCCACATCCATTCGCCGGACAAAACAAGTAGCTGCTACCAACCTCAAACAGGTAGCCCCTACTCGTGTCCCCCGCCAGCAAGACAGTCACACTTGAGCAAACTTCGCAACTGAATCGCAGGTTCACCCATGAACTCAGTAGAGCTGGCAGTTTCAGATGACACGATGCCATCCGTCCTCACAGGGCCGGGCCCCGGCCGACTCGATGCGAGAATCATCGGTCCGCTCCGGATCCAGCGCGGGGATGCGGTCCTCGGATACGGGGAGCTGGGCGGCCCCAAGCCCCGGCAAATCCTCGAACTCCTCTTGTTGAACCTCGGCGCACCCGTTTCCAAGGACCGCCTGATCGACATCCTCTGGGCCGGGCAGGCCCCGCCGGAGGCGCTCCCCACCCTGGAAAGCTATGTCAGTGTGCTGCGGCGTCATCTGCAGCCCGGGATGGGCAAGGACGGCCCCCTGCGGACGGTAACCGGCGGCTACATGCTGGAAAGGTCGCTGGTGGACCTGGATCTGGACCGCTTCGAGGCCCTGGTGCGCAGGGCCGAATCCGCAGTGCCGCGGCGCGCGATTGTGCTGCTCCAGGAGGCTCTTGGCCTGGCTTCGGCTCCACTGCTGGGCGATGAACTGTTGCCATCCTGGGCCGAGGGCGAGCGAACCCGCCATGCTGCCCGCGTCTTCCATGCCCGGATTCTGGCGGCGGAGTCTGCCCTGGCCGTGGGAAGAACCCGGCTGGCCGCTGCCTGGGCCAGGGAGGCCGTCGCGGATGATCCCCTCAGCGAGCAGGCCTGGACGGCTCTTGTCCTCGGCCTGGAGCAAGGTGGCCAGCCCACGGAGGCCTTGCGTGCGTTCGAACGGTGCAGGCGGACCATGGACCGGGAAATGGGCTGTGCGCCTGGTCCCGTCTTGAGGTCCATTTACGCCAGGCTTCTTGAGTCCACGGCCAACACCGCCATGCCCGTGTCAGCGTCCACCCCCGACTCACAAAAGATTCGAGTCATGACCATCAACCGCCACCGGACGTTCACCGAGCTGCTTGCCGTCGCCCTGGACCGGGAACCGGACATGCTCAGTGTGGGAACTGCTGACTCGGCGCAATCGGGCGTTGACCTGGTCCGCGAACTGGCGCCCGACGTCGTCATCCTTGACAACCTCCTGCGCGACGACGACGGCATGGCTGCCGCGCTCAGCATTCGTGCTGCTGCGCCCCGCACCCGCATCGTGATGCTGGCCCCGACTTCGGGGGTGCAACGGCAAGCAGCCGCTGCGGGCATCTACGCGTTGCTGCCTCAGGACGGCTCACTGGCCATGTTGTTGAACGCCGTCCGGCGAAAGACCAGTGATGTCCAGGGACGCTGATTGACCAGTCCGGCATAGTAAGCTCCATGGCCGTCCACCACGGCGGCCATCGAGTTGCGCATCAGTTGTCGCTTGATGACGCGACCAGTGCCGATTGGCACGCCAGTCGAACGCAGCGGTGTCACTTCCCGCCCGGCTTGGAATGAAGATATCTCTGCAGCAGATACCTGGTCTGCCGGGCGCAGCGCTTGATCTGGGTGAGGTGGTCCGCTGCCAACCGGGGCAGGACCCGGGCGGGTTCAGAGTCGAGGGTCTCGTGTCGAAGGGACCGTTCCAGGTCCATGGCAAGCCCGGCGAGGCGCTCCGCGCCTACCATCTGGCTGGAAGTCTTGAGGCTGAGGACAGCGTCCATTGCGCCGGCCAGGTCCCCGGTGGTCAGGGTCAGACGCAGCTTTTCAGTCCTCTGGGGCAGATAGTCGATGAAGTTCCGCACGAACACCGTCCAAACTCCCTCATCGTCCTCGAGCTCTGTCCGCAGCCTGTCCAGGACATCCGGATCCAGGAGGGGAAGGGCATTGCCCTCGTCCGGCGCCATTGCTGTCCTTCCTGCCCCCAGAAGCGGTGTACCGATGGACGTCTCGCAGGTCCCCCATACGACGCTATGCGGCCGGGGATGCCGAAAGCATCAGTAGTAGGTACTCGACTTTTCAACTCATTGGCACTGCGTGGCAGATGAGCTGTCCGTCCCTTCCAGTGCATATCCATATGGGTATACAATCGCCGTATGGCACGGGCAGCAACAACGGCAGATACGTTCAACGCGGTGGCTGAGCCCCGCCGTCGGGAAATCCTGGACGCCCTCACTCAAGGCGAGCGCCCGGTCAACGAGCTGGTGACCCTTTTGGGCCTGGCGCAGCCGCACGTGTCACGGCACTTGCGGGTGCTGCGCGAGGTGGGCGCCGTCGTCGTGCGTGACGAAGGCCGGCAGCGGCTCTACCGGCTCAATCCGCAAGCGCTCAAGCCCATCTACGACTGGGTGGCCAGCTACCAGCACCTCTGGGAGGAGCGCTTCGATCTTCTCGAGGACGTGCTGGAGGATCTCAAGGAAGAGCACTGAAAGGAGCAGGACAATGGCACAGGCAAGCGGCAGCACCATGGATGTGACGTTCCCCAGCGACACGGAAATCCTGATCACGCGGACCCTCAACGCACCCCCGCACCTCGTCTACCGGGCCTGGACCACGCCGGAACTCGTCAAGAAATGGTGGCCCGGACGGCGTGGCGAGATGACTGTGGCGGCCATGGACTTCCGGGTCGGCGGCGCGTGGCGATACGTCATGGTGGCGCACGGCGAATTCGAGGTGGCCTTCCACGGCATATACCGCGAGATTGTGCCCAACGAGCGGATCGTCCACACGGAGGTCATGGAGATGCCGGGCACCGCGCCGGACAGCGAGGAAGGCGCCGTGCTTAATACGGTCACCTTTGACGGGGCCGACGGCGGCGCCACCACCGTGCGGATCCGCACCGATGCGGGGAGCGAGGAAGTCCGGGACATGATTGCGCAGTCCGGCATGGAAAGCGGCGTGCGCGAGCAGTTCGAGATCATCGAGGAGCTGGCGGCGTCCCTCACCTGAGCTTCCTCCGGCCCAACTGAGTAGCTCCAACTGTCGTTTTCAGAGTCCATTACGACACTTGGCGCTACTCAGTTCGGCTGTTGTTACGCTTTGCGGTGTGATTTCCCTAAAGCAGGCGCCCTGTCTCGAAGTGCGCGCGTGAGCGCCGCGGCACAGGTGGTCAACGCCCGGGCGTCCACCGTTCCCCTGTACGCGGCCGGCTTCGTCACCGCGTTCGGCGCCCACAGCATCGCCGCTGGCATGGGCGCGCAGAGCGAGAACATCGGCCTGACGCTGCTCAACCTGGGCATCCTGCTGGCCCTCTATGACGTTTCCGAGGTCTTCCTCAAGCCGGTCTTCGGCGCCCTGAGCGACCGGATCGGAACCAAGCCTGTCATCGTCGGCGGCCTCCTGGCCTTCGCGGTGCTGTCGCTGATCGGCCTCTGGGCGGCGGATCCGCTGATGCTTGGACTCGCGCGGCTGGGGCAGGGCGCGGCGGCTTCGGCGTTCTCGCCGGCGTCGTCCGCGATGGTTGCGCGGCTGGCGGCGGGGACGAAGGCCGGGACCTACTTCGGCCGGTATGGTTCGTGGAAAAGCCTGGGGTACGTCATCGGTCCGCTGCTGGGGGCGGGACTGATCCTGGCGGGCGGGTTTGCCCTGCTGTTCGGCGCGCTCTCGGTGCTGGCGGCGGCCACCGCCGTGTGGGTGCTGGTGTCTGTTCCGCACCTGGCGCCGCTCCCCCGGCAGCGTTACACCGTGCTCGATCTCGCCCGCCAGGTCACCGAGCGGCGCTTCCTGGTGCCCACGCTGGTGCTGGCGGCCTCGACCGGGGCGCTCGGCGCGGCGATCGGATTCATTCCCGCTCTCGCCACGCGACACGGCCTTGGCCCGGTTGCCGGCACGGCCGCGGTCAGTGTCCTGGCCATCACGTCGGTGCTCACCCAGCCCTGGATCGGCAGGCTGCGGGACGCGCACCGCATCAGCGATAACAAAGGGACGACGGCGGGACTCCTCCTTACCGCCGCGGGCGTCGCACTCATCGCCCTCACCCCGGGTCCGGTCACGCTGTTCATTGCCGCGGCAGCCATTGGCGCGGGCGTCGGCCTGGCCACGCCGCTCGGCTTCGCGCATCTGGCCGACACCACGCCGCCGGAGCGGATGGGCCGGACCATGGGTTCGGCAGAACTTGGCCGGGAACTCGGTGACGCTGGCGGGCCGCTGCTGGTGGGCGGCATCGCCACCCTCACCGCCCTGCCGTTTGGCCTCGGGGCCCTGGCACTGCTGGTCGCGGCGGCCAGCCTGCCGCGCCTGCCTGAAGCGCACCTCCCGAACCCGCCCCGGCCCAAGTAGGTAGCGCTATCTGTCGTTTTGACCCCTCAAAACGACAGATAGCGCTACTCAGTTGGGGGAAAGCGCCCCCCCGCGTCCGGGCGCACCTCACACGCGTTAGGTAGACTGCAGGAAATACCGTACGCGGGAGGAAACCCAGTATGAACCGCAAAGCCACAGCGCTCGACGTCGCCAAGCTCGCCGGAGTTTCCCGCAGCGCGGTGTCGCTGGTCCTGAACGGGCGCGGCGACGGGAATGTGGCCAAGGAGAGCCAGGTCCGGATCCGGGAAGCGGCGGCCACGCTGAACTACACGCCCAACGCCATTGCCGTGAGCCTGCGCAACCGCCGGTCGCGGATCATCGGGATCGTCTCGGACCAGGTGGTCACCAGCCCGTTCGACGGCAATATCATCGCCGGCGCGGACGCCGTGGCCAGGTCCCAGGGTTTTGTCACCGTGGTGATGGATACGGAGCTGGACGAGACCCGTGACGAAAGTGCGGTGGCAACGCTGCTGGACCGCCAGGTGGACGGGCTGATGTACGTCACCGTGGGCCTGCGCCCCCTGCACGTCCCGCTCAACATGCTGCGCGTGCCGTCGGTGCTGGCCAACTGCTTCGATGACCGTCCCGAGGCAGGCGTTCCGGCCGTCATTCCGGATGAGGTCCGCGGCGGCCGGGAGGCGGCAACGCATCTGCTGGAGCTTGGCCACCGGGACATCGCGTTCCTCGCCGGTGACGGCCTCACGCCCGCCGCGCCGCGCCGGATCCAGGGCCATCGGGATGCCTTTGAGGCCGCCGGGTTGCCGGTGCGGCCGGCCCGGATCCTCGAAGCTGGCTGGGACATCGATGCCGGGTTCCATGGCGCCATGAAGCTCCTGGACGGCGTGGCTGCGCCGGACCGGCCCACCGCGATCGTGTGCGCGAACGACCGCCTGGCCATCGGCGTGGTGCTCGCGGCCAACCGGCTGGGCCTGGCCATCCCGCAGGACCTCTCCATCATGGGGTACGACGACGAATTCCGCATCGCCTCCACCATGGTCCCGGCGCTCACCACAATGGCCCTCCCGCTGCGGGAGATGGGGGCCGCTGCCATGACCGGGCTCCTCCGGGAACTGTCGGAGGAACCGGAGGACAACGACAATGACGGCGGCGCCCCGGCCGGACACGACGTGCCAGCCCAGACGCTGGTCCCGTGCCGGCTCGTGGTGCGCGAGTCAACCGGCCCGGCGAACAGTGCCGGAGTCCTTTAGGAACCCGGCGCTATTCAGGCTACTTAGGCTGTGCCAGCTGCCAGACGTCCGCAGCCGCGGCCTCGGGAAGCCGCAGCACCCACCGCTCGCCGGGCGCCGGATAGGCGCGCAGCGTGGTGGCCACCGAACCGCTCCGGTACACCTCCACCAGCGACGCGTCCACAAACACCCGCAGCTCCTCCCCCGCAGCCAGAGGCCCGCTGAAGACCACTTGCCCCGCCTCGGTTGAACCATCGGCCACCAGGGAAAGTTCGACGACGTCGTCCGCGGCCAGCGCGCCCGGCCCACCGGAGCGGGCGGTCACCACAGCCTCGGCATACGCCGGCAGCTCAACGCTCCCGGCAGCCTGCGCAGCCAGCTGCGCTCCGCGGTAGGCATCCACCTCCGGCGCCGGTGCCACGGCCAGGGAACCGTCCACCACGGACAGCAGGCGCGGGTGCGTGAGCACGCCGGCCCAGCCCGCGGCGTCGATCTCGGCCTGGCTGCGGCCCCGGCGGCCGTCCCGTCCCGGTCCTTCATTGGCCCAGCCCCACAGCAGGCCCTTGGGCTCCGCGAGGGCAGCAAGGGCAGAGGAAGAAACAGGATCACCGGGAGCGCCGGCGCCGGCACCGTCCTGCAGCTGCACGATCTGCGGCGCGTAGAAGTCGCGGCCCAGGTCGGACTTTCCGCCGGTCTCCGGGGAAAATACCGGCAGCCCGGTGGCGGGGTCCTCGGCCAGGGAGCCGATGAGGTGGCCAACGCCGTTGGCGTGCTCGTGGTCATCGCCGGACAGCCACAGGGAGAACATCATGACCCACGCGTCGTCGGAAGAAGCGTCGCCGCCGGACCCGGATTCAAGGGATTCAGCGGAGGAAACGGCCGGCACCCGCACCAGCTGCGGGCACTCCCAGATCTCGGCCGGCGTGAAGGTGCCGGCCACAGGGTTTGCCGACGTGAGCCAGATGCCCTGGTACTTCCAGTCAGCCAGGTCCTCCACCGTGTAGAGCAGGAGCGCCGCGTGGCCGGAGGCCAGACCCGCGCCCTGCATGGCGTAGCGCTTGCCGTTGAATCGGAAGATGAAGGGGTCGCGGACGGCCGTGACCATGGGGTCGGCCGGCATGGACGCCGCGACGTGCCCATCCTGGGTCCAGGAAACAAGGTCCGCCGAACCGCGGGAGATGACCACCTGCGAGTGGCCGCCGTCGCCGCGGACGCCGGAGTACGCGGCGGTGGGGACGCCGCCGTCGTCCGTCACCACACCGGTCCAGCAGCCGTACTCGTCCGGCCCGCCGTCCTGCGGGCGGAGCGCCACGGGGTGTTCCTCCCAGCGGACCAGGTCCGCGGAGCTGATGTGGCCCCACGCGATCTTGTGGTGCCGCGCGGACGCAGGGTTGTACTGGAAGAAGACGTGGTAGCGGCCGTGGAGGTGGCTGATGCCGTTGGGGTCGTTGATCCAGCCCTGGGCGGGGCGGGGGTGGAAGTGCGGGAACGCGGGGTCGGGGTGGGCGGCGGCCTGACGGGCGAAGTCGGCGGCGGCAAGGTCCGGGGATGACATGAAGTAAGCCTCTCAGAAGTTGGGGTTATTTGCCGCTGCCGGCGGTGAGGCCGTCCTGCAGCGCGCGCTGGCCGAAGATGAAGACCACCAGGGCGGGGATCATGGACAGGACCACGCCGGCCAGCACCACGGAGATGCTGCCGGTGCCCAGGTTGCCCTGCAGGGACACGAGGCCCAGCGGCAGGGTGAAGTTCTGTTCTGAGATGGTCATGATGAGCGGCCGGAAGAACTCGTTCCAGTGGAAATTGAAGGCCAGGATGCCCACGATCGCCATCCCCGGAATGGCCAGCGGGGCGTAGACCGAGCGGAAGGTCCGCCAGGGTGTGGCGCCGTCGATCGATGCCGCTTCCGCGAGGTCGGTGGGCAGCCCCATGAAGTACTGCCGCATCAGGAAGGTGCCGAACGCCGTCGGGATGGCCGGCAGGATCAGCGCCAGGAGGGTGTCCGAGAGCCCCATGCCTCGGATCAGCATAAACACCGGCACGATGGTCACCTGCACCGGCACCATCATTGTGGCCAGCACGATGGAGAACAGGGCCCCGCGGCCGCGGAACTTCAGGTTGGCGAAGGCGTAGCCGGCCATCGCGGCGGTGACCATCTGCCCCACGGCGATGAGTCCGGTGACCAGGGCGCTGTTCAGCACCAGGAGGACGATGTCCAGCTGCTGGAAGACCTGCGCGTAGGACGTGAAGTCCGGATTCCAGGGGAAGAACGACGGCGGCAGCTTGAACGATTCCGACGGCGACCGCAGCGAGGTGGACAGGGTCCACATCACCGGGCCCAGGGTCAGGACGGCCGCGATCATCAGCAGGACAATGCGGAGGACCAGGTTCCAGTTCGGCTTCCGCCGGGACCGGGCAGGCACGGCAGGGGTGCGGGTGGATACACGCTCTGTAGTGGTAGTCATGGCGGGCCTTACTGGTAGAAGACGAATCGTTTGCTGAGCCGGAACTGCGCGGCGGTGATGGCCATGATGATCAGGGTCAGGATCACGCCGATGGCCGAGGCCTCGCCGAATTCCAGGCGCTGGAACGCGGATTCGAAGATCACCATCACGGCGGTGCGGGTGGAGTCCCCGGGCCCGCCGCGGGTCAGGACGTACGGCTGGTCGAACACCTGGAGGGCGCTGATGATGGCCATCACGGACGCCAGCAGGGTGGTGGGGCTGAGCAGCGGCAGGGTGACGTAGACGTGCTTGCGCCAGCCGGTGGCGCCGTCCAGCGCGGCCGCCTCATAGGTTTCCACGGGGATCGACGCCAGCCCGCCGATGAACAGCAGGAAGGAGAACCCGAAGTTCTGCCACACGTAGACCAGGATGACGACGGCGGCGGACCCGCCGGGGGTGGTCAGCCACGGCACCGCGGGGATGCCGGCGAGGGACAGGAACCAGTTGACCACGCCGAACTGCTCGTTGAAGAGGTACCGCATAAAGATGGACACGGAGGCGGCGGAGAGGATCAGCGGGAAGAAGAACGCCGAGCGGAAGAAGGTCCGCAGCCAGGACGGCATCTTCTCCTGCACCATCACGGCCAGCGCCAAGGCCAGGCCGAGCTGGAATGCCACCGCCACAATCACAAACACAATGGTGTTCAGGAAGGACACCCGGACCGTGGGATCCTGGACCACTTCGGCGAAGTTGTCGAAGCCCACGAACGTCGGGGCGGAGATGATGTCCCAGCGGAAGAACGCCAGGACCACCGACGCCGCGATGGGCACCAGCGTGAACAGGCCCATGCCCAGGATGGTGGGGGCCAGGAAGATCCAGGCCAGCCAGCGCTGGCTGTGCCGTCCGGACGCGGTCTGGGAAGCGGCGGGCGCGCCCCCGGGCGGAGCCGGCTTGACGGCCTGCTTTGGCCGCTCCCGGCGAGGGATGGTGGTGCTCATGACTGCCTCCTCAGGGCCAGTTCAAGATCGCGCTGCATGGACTCGAGGGCCTGCTTGAGCTGGCGCTCATCGCCGCTGACGGCCAGCGAAACGTTCTTCATCAGGGCCGTTTCGACGGCGGCCTGCTGGGGCGGCGCCGGGATGGGGCCTGTCGTGGGGTACTTGTCCAGCGTGTCGTAGAAGACCTTCCAATGCGCCGGGCCCTTACCCGCGTACAGCGCCTCGTTGACCATGGAGCGGCGGGCCGGGGTGGTTATCGGGTTGGGGAAAATCAGCTCCATGGCCTCGCGGCTGGCACTGAACTTGATCCACTCCCAGGCGGCGTCCTTGTCCTTGGCGGTTTTCATGATGGCGTAGCCGGCCGTGCCGAACTGGTGCCGCTGGCTCCGCCACTTGGGGAAGAACTGGACGTCGTAGTCGTTCTCCTTCATGCCGGCCTCGTGGAGGCCCTGGACCCAGTAGCCGCCGGCCGGCGTGGTGCCGATCCGGTTGGAGGCGAAGAGCCCCACCAGGGAACTGCCGCCGCCTTCCTCGGGCCGGACGCCGAGGCCGTCCTTGACCAGGCCGCGGAGGTAGTCGAAGGTCTCGAAGACGCGCGGGTCATCGGCGTTGGGTTCCAGCCACTGGTAGCCGCCGGAGCGCAGGTTGCGGGAGGGATCGTTGGCGTAGAAGGAGTCCCAGAGCCAGTCCCCGCCGGTGGACCGGGTCTCCTTCAGGAAGCTGGTGTCGTTGGCGTAGAGCCAGGGCACCACGCCGCCGAAGAGCCGGTTGGTCCAGTAGTACGGGGTGAAGTCCGACGGCCGGGCCTTGCGCATCGCGGCGAGGCTGTTGCGGAAGTCCACGTGGGTCCAGTCGTCCGCAGGACGGTCCAGCCCCGCCTGCGCGAAGGCGGTGGTGTTGTAGTACATGTTGGCGGCGTTCCAGTCCATGGGGAGTTGGAACAGGCTGCCCTTGTACATAAAGGCCTCCACCAGGCTGGGGTGGACGTCGGCGAAGAACTCGGCCATGTCCGCGGCATCGCGGCGCAGGTATTCGTCCAGCGGATGGGCCAGCTTGTCCGCGAAGAGCTGCGCGCCTTCAGTGGCGACGTAGACGACGTCGGGCGGGGTGCCGGCGGCCACCATGGTGAGGATCTTGGTGAAGAAGTCTTTCCAGTCCACGGCCTGGATGGCCTGGACCTTGACCCGGATGTCCGGGTGGAGTCGGGTGAACGCGTCGATGGCGCGCTGGCGCGCTGCGGCATCGGCGGCGGTTCCCATAATGGCAATGCTGAGGCTGTTGTCGCCCCGCCCGGGAATATCGGATCCGGAGAGCCGGGGCCACGATGCCACCGTTGCTCCCACAATTCCTGCTCCCAGGGCACCCAGGGCGGTCCGGCGCGAGAATTCACGCAGACGGCCAGTTGTGGCACCGGTCATATCAATTTCCTTCCTAACACGTGTGAGGTAGCTTATGGCGCCGACCTAACACGTGTCAAGTGTCACATTCGGGTTGCCGCGACCCCGCCCAACTAGGTAGCGCTATCTGTCGTTTAGACCCCGCAAAACGACAGATAGCGCTACCTACTTGGGTGCCGGCCGCGAGGCAGCCCTGCGGGTCCTCCCAGTTTTCTGTGACACCATTAACCGATGACCATTCCACGCCAGGCACCACCGCGGACCCCGGCCCGACCCTCCCCGGGCTCCGGCTTTATGTTCGCGTTCGCCTGGCTCGCCTGCGTCATCGGTTTGATCGCCACGTATTACTACTTCGTCCAGACCACCACGGGCCAGGTCATCGATGAATCCGCGCTGGTTGAAGCCGTGGACATCCACGGGCCGGCGGGCAAGGCAGCCACCGAGTTCCTGGACTGGCTGCCCACCATCTCGCTGGTGGTGGCCGCCGTCGTGGTCCTGTTTGTCACGGTGATCCGACGCCGGTGGTCGGCCGCCGGGATCGCAGTCACCGCGTGCATCGGCGCGAATATCGCCACGCAGGTCCTTAAAGAAGTGCTGCCCGCCCGCCCGGACAAGGGTGTGGTGACGCTCGAGTTGAACTCGCTGCCGTCCGGTCACACCACGCTGGCGGCGTCGGCTGCGGCGGCGGTGTTCCTGATGGCCTCGCCGCGGTGGCGTCCGCTGGCCGGTTTTGTGGGCGGCACCTTCGCCATCGCCTCGGGAGTCTCCACCCTGATCAACCAGTGGCACCGCCCGGCCGACGTCGTCGCGGCCTTCCTCCTGGTGGGCGCGTTTATGATCCCCGCCGGCTGGCTGATCATCCGGAACGGCGCGGCGTGGAACGTGTGGGACGGCTTCGACAGTCACGTGGGCTCGGCAAAGATCTGGCTCACGCTGCCGGTGGTGATCGGGCTGGCTTCCGCGGGGGTGGCCGTGTATTCGCTGGCCAGGATCGCCCCGGGGCCGCTCCAGGATGACAGCACCACCAACTACTTCTGGGCCGGAATCTCGCTCATCGTGATCGCCGGGTACCTGGCCACCGTGGCCACCACGTCGCTGTTCGCATATGCCGCACGACGGCGGGACGCGCCAAGGCGCTGACCGCACCAGCCGCGGTCGGCGGACGACGGCGGGGTGGCGCCTTAGATGATCCTGCGCCGGTAGGCGGCCATGGCGAACACGTAGGCGAGTACGAGGATACCGACGCACCAGGCCAGTGCGATCCAGATGTCGTTGCCCACCGGTTGCTGGGCAAACAGGTCCTGGATGGTGTTGACGATCGAGGTGACGGGCTGGTTCTCGGCGAACCATCGGACCGGACCCGGCATGGTTTCCGTCGGGACGAAGGCCGAGCTGATGAACGGCAGGAAGATCAGCGGGTAGGAGAATCCGCCGGCGCCGTCCACGGACTTCGCTGTCAGGCCGGCGATGATTGCCAGCCAGGTGAGTGCCAGGGTGAACAGCGCCAGGATTCCGGCCACAGCGAGCCAGGCCAGGAGGCTTGCCGAGGTGCGGAACCCCATCAGGAGGGCCACCAGCACAATGATCACGAGCGAGAGCCCGTTGGCGACCAGCGACGTCAGGACATGGGCCCACAGCACGGATGATCGTGCGATCGGCATGGACTGGAATCGCTCGAAGATGCCGCTCTGCATATCGGTGAACAACCGAACGGCGGTGTAGGCAATGCCAGACGCAATTGCGATCAGCATGATTCCCGGCAGCAGGTAATTGACGTAGCTGTCCGTGCCCGTGCTGATAGCGCCGCCGAAGACGTACACGAACAGCAGCATGAGGGCGATCGGCGTGATCGCGGTGGTGATGATGGTGTCAACGCTGCGGAAGATGTGACGCATGGAGCGGCCCAGCAGCACGGAGGTGTCTGCAAGGAAATTTGTGCTCATGACTTGTCCTTACTTGCCTCGACCCTGCCGTCGTTCCCCACAAGTGCGAGGAAGACATCCTCCAGGCTCGGTTGCTTTTCGACGTATTCCACCTTCGCCGGTGGAAGGAGTTGCTTCAGCTCGGCGAGCGTGCCGTTCGCGCAGGCTCATGGCGATGTCCAGGCGACGGCGCATGCCGCCGGAATAGGTGGCCACCTTCCGCGAGCCTGCATCGGTGAGGTTGAAGCGCGCCAAAAGCTCATCGACCACCTGGCCGGGGGCTTTCAGATGCCGCAACCTGGCAACCAGCACCAGGCTCTCCCGGCCTGAGAGGATTTCGTCGACGGCGGCGAACTGCCCGGTCAGACTGATGGACTCCCGAACCTGAAGGGCGTCCGTCGCGACGTCGAATCCATACACGGTAGCCGTGCCGGCATCTGCTTTGAGGAGCGTCGACAGGATTTTGACCATGGTGGTCTTGCCCGCTCCGTTGGAGCCGAGGAGCGCGAAGATGCTGCCAGCCGCCACCTCGAAGTCGACGCCGCGCAGGACGTGCAGGTCCTTGTAGGACTTCTCCATGTTCTGCACACGGTTCGCCGGTTCGCCGGTCCTGGTCATGACTCCGCCCCCTTCGCTTTGTCGACCGCCTCGTTGAGCCGGGCCCGTTCCTTGTCGATCCACCGCTTTCCGCCGTATGCCTGAGCGAAGCTCTCGGCGAACTCGATGGGATCTTCGCCGACGATCTCGCCCACAGGCGTGCCGTCGATGGCGGCGCGTTCCCACAGGTCCGCGAGGTCCGAGAACATCTGCACCATGGTGTCCCCCTCGGTGACCCCGCCGTAGTACATGAAGTACCGGTTGAAGGCCTTCGCCACGGTGAGGTAGGGCTCAGGCAGGGCATCCAGCCGCGCCTTGGCATGCTTGTACTGCTTCTTCTGCTCGAGCGAGCCGGTCACCAGCTCGATCCATTTCGCTGCCATATCACTTTCCTCCCTTGCGGAGCTCTTCAAGCCGTTCGGAGAGGAAGGCGCCGGCGGCGTTAAGGATGCGTTAAGATCCCGGGTTTCCCCGCTGAGGGCCCTTGGCGCGGTGCTACGCTCCGTTGGTTATTCACCCCAATCCCGCCTGCGCGGGGTAAAGAAAGTAACCCGTTGACTGCACCCACCCGCTTCTCCATTCCCGCCAGCGTTCCCAACCCCGAACGCGACGGCGGACCCGGAAACCGGCTCACCCGGTGGCTGCTCGAACACACGGTCCACCAGCCGGTGGGCCCGGAAACTGCTGAGAACCAAGCCCCCACCCAGAGCTGGTGGAAGGTCATGTGCCTCACCGGGGTGGACTACTTTTCCACCCTCTCCTACCTGCCCGGCATCGCCGCCCTCGCCGCCGGGGCGCTCTCCCCGCTGGCCACCCTGCTGATCGTCGGCCTGACCCTGCTGGGCATGCTGCCGATGTACCGACGGGTGGCGCACGAAAGCCCGCACGGACAGGGATCGGTAGCCATGCTGGAAAAGCTCCTGCCGTTCTGGCGCGGCAAGATCTTTGTGCTCATCCTGCTCGGCTTCGTCGCCACGTCCTGGATCATCACCATCACCCTCTCCGCCGCTGATGCCACCGTCCACATGCTGGAGAACCCCTACCTGCCGCACTTCCTCGACGGCCAGGCGGTTGCCATCACCGTGGTCCTCCTGCTCATTCTGGGCGGCGTGTTCCTGCTCGGCTTCTCCGAAGCGGTGGCCGTCGCCATTCCCCTGGTGGCCATCTTCCTGGTGCTGAATGCCGTCATCATCGGGGTGGGACTGTACGACGCCGTCACCCAGCCGGGTGCCATGGCTGACTGGACCGCTGCGCTCACCTCCTCAGGAACCGGTTTCGGCGACATCGCAGGACCCGCCCTGCTCGCCTTCCCCCTGCTGGTCCTGGGGCTGTCCGGCTTCGAGACCGGCGTCAGCATGATGCCACTGGTCGCGGCGAAGGGCGCCACCGCCGAGGAACGCCTGGCCGCCCGCGTCCGGAACACCCGCAAGCTCCTCACCTCGGCCGCCCTGATCATGAGCGTGTACCTCCTGGGCAGCAGTTTCGTGACGACCGTGCTGATCCCCGCCGAAGCGTTCCAGGCAGGCGGCGAGGCCAACGGCCGCGCCCTGGCCTACCTGGCCCACGAACTGCTGGGCAACGGCTTCGGCTCCGTCTACGACGTCAGCAGCATCCTGATCCTGTGGTTCGCCGGCGCTTCGGCCATGGCCGGACTGATCAACATCGTTCCCCGCTACCTGCCGTCCTACGGCATGGCCCCGGACTGGTCCCGGGCCGTGCGCCCGGTGGTGCTGGTGTACACCGCCATCAGCATCCTGATCACCATCGGTTTCAATGCCGACGTCAACGCCCAGGCCGGCGCGTACGCCACCGGCATCCTGGCCATGATGGTTTCCGGCGCCGTTGCGGTCAGCATCTCCGCCGCCCGCAGCAAGAGGCGGCGCGCCGCCGTCGGCTTCACCATCCTGACCCTGATCCTGCTCTATGCGCTGGGGGCCAACGTCATCGCCAAGCCGGACGGCCTCGCAATATCCGGCTTCTTCATCCTGGGCATCATTGTGGTCTCACTCGTTTCCCGGGTCAGCCGCACCACCGAACTCCGCGTCCACAACATCGAATTCGACGACGAAGCCCGCCGCTTCATCACCGACACCCTGGACTTTGACGGGCGGATAAACTTGATCGCGAACCGCCCGCAGGCCCGCGACGCCGCAGAATACCGTGAGAAGGAAGCCGAGCAGCGGGAGAACAACCCCGTGCCCGGCACCGCCGACGTGATCTTCCTGGAAATCGACGTCACCGACCCCTCGGGATTCAGCGACGTCCTTGAGGTACGCGGAATCGAAGTGGACGGACACCGCGTTCTCCGCGCCGAAAGCCCGGCCGCACCCAACGCCATCGCCGCCATCCTGCTGGCCCTCCGCGACGCCACCGGTGTCCGGCCGCACGCGTACTTCGAGTGGGCAGAAGGCAATCCCCTGGCGCACCTCATGCGCTACCTGTTGCTGGGACGCGGAGACACCGCCCCCGTGGTCCGCGAGATCATCAGGGAAAACGAGCCCGATCCCGCCCGCCGCCCCGGCATCCACGTAGGCTGACGGGCAGTCCGATGACCGCACGTGGCGACACCGCCGGGGTGAAGGGACCCGTCCCGGGGCGGTGGAAAGGCAAGGCAGCCAAAACAGCCAAATCGGCCAGGGCCCGCAAGGAGAGCGCCATCCGGCGGGCCCTCTCACACCCGGTCCGGTCGGTGCCCCTGGCATTCCTGGCCGTCATCATCCTGGGAGCAGCCCTGCTGATGCTGCCCGTTGCCCGGACCGGCAGCGACCCCGGAGCCGACCCCCTGATGGCCGCCCTGTTCACGTCCGTGTCGGCTGTCTGCGTTACCGGGCTGATCACCGTGGACACGGCCACGTACTGGACCCCTTTCGGGCAGACCGTGATTCTGGGACTGATCCAGGTGGGCGGGTTCGGCATCATGACACTGGCGACGCTCCTGGCCCTGCTGGTCCGGAAAAGCATCGGCCTCCGCGGCCAGCTCGTGGCGCAGTCCGAAACGCACACGCTCAACCTGGGCGACGTCAGCGCCGTGCTGCTCCGCGTGGCCCGGCTCATGGTGGGCATCGAAGCAGCCACCGCCGTGGTGCTGACCGGACGCTTCTGGCTGGCCTACGACCAGAACCCCGGCACGGCGCTGTGGCACGGTGTGTTCCACGCCGTCTCGTCGTTCAACAACGCCGGGTTCGCGCTCTACAGCGACAACCTCATCGGCTTCGCGGAGGATCCCTGGATCATCGTCCCCATCTGCCTGTCGATCATCGCAGGCGGCCTCGGTTTCCCGGTGATCATCCAGCTGCTCCGGGGAAACGTCAAGGCCCGGAACTGGAGCGTCCACCTCCGACTGACCATCTACGGCACGCTGCTGCTCCTGGTGCTTGGCGTCACGCTTTTCGCCGCGTTCGAATGGAACAGGGACGAAACACTCGGCGGCCTGTCCCTGACCGGGAAGCTGCTGGGTTCCCTGGCCGGCGGAGTCTTCCCCCGCACTGCCGGATTCAACAGCATCGACTACGGCCTAGCGTCACCGGAAACGCTCATGGTCACCAACATCCTGATGTTCATCGGCGGCGGCAGCGCCGGCACCGCTGGCGGCATCAAGATCACCACGTTCCTGGTCCTCGGCTTCTCCATCTGGAACGAGGTCCGCGGCCGGGACGAGGTGACCATTGCCCACCGTTCCATCAGCGCCTCGTCCCAGCGCCAGGCCCTGTCCGTGGCGCTGCTCGGGGTGGCCGCGGTGGTGGCCGGCACGCTGGCGCTGCTGATGGTGACCGACTACAGCCTGGAGAAGGTACTGTTCGAATCCATCTCCGCGTTCGCCACCGTCGGGATGAGCACCGGCATCACCTATAACCTCCCGCCGTCGGCAGAATGGGTGCTTATGGCCCTCATGTTCCTCGGCAGAATCGGCACGGTGACGGTCGCGTCCGCTCTGGCTTTGTCCTCCCGGCCCCGCCTTTACAGCCTGCCGGAGGAACGCCCCATCATCGGCTAGCCCAGGCACCGCTACGGACGCCTAAGCGTCATCCTTGCCGATGTTCTGGGTCCCTACCGGCTCGCTTTCCGCCCTGTTCGTCCGCCTATTGATCAGCCAGGTGACAAACCAGAGCACCACCCCGATCGCCATCAGTCCCCCGGCGATCTGGTACTGGATGACATTGCGGCCCACCCACGGCCCGGCGAGGAAGGCACACAGCAGAGCCGCGAGCAGCGGCAGTTGCCCGGGCGAGGTGAAGAACACCTTGCGGGTGAGGTCGCGCTTGTGGCGGAGCACCAGGCAGGCCACGTTCACTACGGTGAAGACGCACAGCAGCAGGAACGCCGTGGTGCCGGAAAGGTTTGCCACGATGTTGCTCTTGGGGTCGCTGGTGACGTACCAGATCAGCCCGAGCGCGAGGACGGTGGAGAACAGGATGCCGGCCCACGGGGTGCGGCGGCCAGGCAGGACCTTCCCCAGGGCAGGCGGCAGGACGTTCTGGCGTGCCATGCCGTAGATCAGCCGGCTCGCCATCAGCATGTTGATCAGCGCCGTGTTGGCAACGGCGAACACCGCGAGGAACGGGAAGACCCTGTCGATGGGGAAGTCCGGCGAGCCCTTGTGCACCACTTCGAGCAGCGCGGCGCCTTCAGCCTCGCGGATGTTCTCCAGCTCGGTGGGCGACAGCACGCTGACCACGGAGACGGCCACCAGCATGTAGAGGAGCACGGCGATGCCCAGGCCGGTCAGCATGGTCCGCGGGAAAATCTTCTCGGGGTGCTTGGTCTCCTCCACCATGTTCACCGAGTCTTCAAAGCCCACCATGGCAAAGAAGGCGATGGAGGTCGCTGCTGTGACTGCCAGGAACAGGCCCTTGTCCTGGTAATCGTTGAAGACGAAGATTTCGCCCACGTTCCCGGTGCCCTGCGTCATGACGTAGAAGCCGACGCCGATCACGATGGACAGCGCGATTACCTCCACCAGTGTGAGGACCACGTTAAACTTCACGCTCTCCCCCACCCCCCGCAGGTTGATCGCGGCCAGCAAGACCATGAAGCCCATGGCCACGGCGGTGATCACGCCCTGCGCCGGCATCTCCATCCAGCCGTTGATCCTCAGGCCGCCGAAGAAGTTCTGGGCGAGGACGTTCGCGGACGTGGAGGCGCTGGTGATGCCGGAGCAGACCACGGCGAATGCCACCAGGAACGTGACGAAGTGGATGCCGAACGCCTTGTGCGTATAGAGAGCCGCCCCTGCCGCCTGCGGGTACTGCGTAACGAGCTCAAGGTAGGAAAACGCGGTCAGCGTCGCGACGACGAACGCGAGCAGGAACGGCAGCCACACGATGCCACCCACTGTCCCGGCCATGGTTCCGGTGACCGCGTACACGCCGGCGCCGAGGATGTCGCCGACGATGAACAGCAGGAGGAGCTTGGGGCCCAGGACCCGCTTCAGCTCGTGTGGCTCCGCCTCCGGAGTTGCCGGAAACAGGTCATCTGAAGTGGTGCTCATCGCCTGACCTCCACACTCATCCATCAACGTGGCCTATTTTAGGGTGATCCTTTCGCGCCACTTTGGCAACAGGTCGGGTTGGGTGAGGTGCAGGGCGCTTTCCGGCCTAGAGATGGCATTTCACGGCAGTGTCGGGGCGGCCCGCGGCTGCCGCGAAATGCCATCTCGCGCAGGACGTTTAAGGATCCGCCTGTACTGCAGGGATCTCCGCATTTAATCCAACAAATGGATGGAATTGGCCTCTGACCTGCGCAAACGTCAACAACCTTGACAGAATCTTGAGGAATTACGCAGGTGTAAGTTGCGTCTCGTCGGGAAAAGTGGTTCTTGCCAGCCCGCGTGAGCCTGGCACTCACGGTCGACCCACTGGGGGGCGGCTGGCCCACCTGGGGTGGGCAACGTCGAAAAGGATTCTTCCCATGGGCATCAGCTTGAAAACCACTTCCGGCAAGATTCTGGCTTCCGTCGCACTGGTGGGCACCGCCGCCGCAGTCGCAGGCATGGGCACCTACGGCGCATTCACGGGAACCACAACACAGGTCGATGAGCAGGTCACTGCTGGCACCGTCGATATCGACCTGACCGATCCGGGGACCCTGAGTGTCGCCGTCACCGGCCTGCTGCCCGGTGACTCCGTCGAAAAGTTCGCCACACTGAAGAACACTGGCAACTCCAACCTGAACACCGTGACGCTCACTACAGCGCCCACCGTCGCCTCAAAGCTCACCACTGAGACAACTAACGGCCTGCAGTTGACCATCCAGTCCTGTACCGTCGCCTGGACAGTCGTGGCTGCCGCGGAAGACACTTGCTCAGGGATCAAGTCCACCATTTTGGCTAAGAGCGCGATCATCGGCTCGGGCACGGCACTTACCGGCCTGTCATCCATTACGGCTGGCGCTGAGGACAAGCTCAAGATCACTACCTCCCTGCCTTCTACAGCAGACGACACCTTCCAAGGCCTGACCAGCACCATCGGCTTCACGTTCGACGCGACGCAGCGCACTGGCCAAGTCAAGTAGCCGTCAGTCCTGAGCGTTGGGGGCAGTCACGAACCCGGCACCACCAACCAATAGCCAGAAGCACCAACAGACCGTCCCCAAGGTTGGATAGCGATGAGCGCAGTAACTGAAATTCCGACAGCGGCACGCAGCGCCGCCCAGGTAACTGAGCTGTCCCAGCGCCCCCGCACCCCCCGCGGCGGCGCTGGGACCTTCATCTCTGCACGGGCTGCGTTGCGCGTCAAAACCGGCTTTCGCCGCGGGGCCAACGTCCTCACAACGACGATGTTCGTCGTGGCAGTGTCCGCGTTCCTTTTCCTTGCTGTTGGTCCCCGGGCCCTGGGTTATCAGACGTCCACGATGCTCACCGGCTCGATGTCCCCACTGATCCACGCGGGCGACGTTGTGGTCACGGTCCCCACCGCAGTTGGTGACATCGTAGTGGGCGACGTCATCACTTATCTCATTCCTGTCGAGAATCACCGGGTGGAAACCCACCGCGTCACGCAGATACTCACAAATGCGGACGGGACGACGGCTGTGCGGACCAAAGGTGACGGCAACAACGGCGTAGATCCATGGACCGCAACGCTCAACGGAGCGACCGTTGACCGGCACGTCCTCACGGTCCCCTACGTGGGTCAAGTCATTCGCACTTTGCGCCGGCCGGTTGTCCTGAACACCCTCATGTACGGCGCACCGGCCGTGCTGGTGATTGGATTGCTGGCGTCCATCTGGCGCAAGGATCCGGAACCAGCAGTCCGTGAGTAGCCGCACTTCGGCTGCCGGCAGGGTGGTGCGCGCCATCGGCGTGACGCTCGTCGTCGTTCTGGGCCTGACCCTCGCCCCCGCAGCAAGCGCCTCCTTCAGGTCCGCCAGCCAAGCGTCAACAGGCTTTTCTACGGCCACCCTAAACACGCCGACGACTTCCACGATTTCGCTGAATGCCAGCTGCAGCCAGAACAAGAGGACGCTCACTGTCACCTTGGCCGCCACGGGCTCGCTGCCGTACGCGAACGCACTACGGGTCACGGCGGACGCCGGTGGAACCGTGTCCTCGAAGGATCAAGCGCTGACATACAACGGAAATCAGGTATTTACGGCAAACTCGGGCGGTCAGACAGTCGTGTTCAAGCTCGAAATCCGAGCAATCTACAAACTAGACGCCACTCACGCTTGGACCAGTCCGCCGCTGCTTCGCACATACACCTGCAGCTGATCAGCCCGCCCTCAACTAAGATTCGACAACCCAGGGCGCCAGCATAGCTAGATCGAGAGATCTTCGTGCAACTGCTCCGCGACCACTTTGCTTCTCAGTGGGGGCGCTGACCGTTAGTAGTTCCGCCAGTGCCGCAACCGCGGAAGCACAACGGCAAACACACCAGCTGCAGCAAACCCCAGCAGACCGGTGGCCGAGACTCCCGCACCGAGGGTGGTCAGCGCCGTGACCCCGGAGAGCAAAACGGGCCCGCCGGTTGATCCTGCGTCGGCGATGAACCGCCACAGCCCCAGGAACTGGCCGCGGCCCCGGTCGGGCGAGAAGTCTGCGCCGAGGGTCATGATCAGGCCGGAGCTGATGCCGTTGCCGAAGCCGATAAGCAGCGAGGCCAGCAGCAGCCCGCCAAAGGACGCAGACAAAGGGATGAGCAGCATCGCGATGCCCATGACGATGGTGGACGGGATGGCCACGAACAGCCTGCCGCGGCGGTCCATCACCTTGCCGGCCGGGTAAAACACCAGCATGTCGATCGCCCCGGACAGTCCGTAAATCACGGAAGCCTGGGCCGGATCCATGCCCAGATGGTCCGCCCACAGCGGGATGACCACCTGGCGGGACGCGCGCAGCGCGCTGAGCAGCAGGACCCCCACACCCAGCGTCAGGAACACGCGGGCATGCGAAACCGCCACATTCCGCAGCGTCGGCTCCGGACCCTTGTGGCCGCCGTCGGGCGCTGGCGGGACCACCAGGTCCGGGATGGTTACCGCCAAAACGGCGGCGGCCGCCATGCCCACCACCCCCACCCAGTACGCTCCGGCGATCCCGGCGAACTGCATCACGCCGGCACCTATGAACGGCCCGATGAAGACGCCGATCCGGCTGACCCCGCCCAGCGTCGACAGCGCCCGCGCCCGGAACTGGACGGGCACCGCCTCGGTGAGGTACTTCTGCCGCGCCAGGCTGAAGACACTGGCGGCCATCCCGACGACGGCCATCGCCACCGCGAGCAGCCACAGTCCATTGGGAATCATGGATGACATGGCGGCGGCCGCGAGCGCCAAGGCACCCACAGCCGCGGCGCCGACGATGGACCAGCGTTCGCCGAACTTGAGCGTGATGAGGGAGGCCGGCAGGTTGAAAAACCACGAGCCGAGCCCGATCAGGGTGACGATCAGCGCGGAGACCGCCACCGAGGCGCCGAGGTCACGGGCGGAGAGGACCACCACCGGGAGGACCGCGCCTTCGCCGATGCAGAACAGCAGCGCCGGCCCGAACGCGGGTATGGCGATGCTTCGGAAGTTGAACGGCTGTGGGGTTCCTGGCGAAGTCATCAGATTTATCTTATGCCGCGGGAAATTCGCCAGCTTTTAGGGGGTCACAAGCGGCCCCGCGAGGACTAACGTTTGCCTTGTGGGGCGCTTCCGCCTGCCCCTCTCAGCCAAGGAGGTCTCATGGGTGAAGTGTGGATCCGCACCATCAACAACGGTTTGGTCCGGGCCGACAAAGT
Source organism: Pseudarthrobacter sp. MDT3-1 (assembly GCF_054510755.1). Classification (NCBI taxonomy): domain Bacteria; kingdom Bacillati; phylum Actinomycetota; class Actinomycetes; order Micrococcales; family Micrococcaceae; genus Pseudarthrobacter; species Pseudarthrobacter sp. MDT3-1. Next base: position 33,867 of record NZ_JBTNDX010000029.1, read on the forward strand.
CACGGAAATCGCATCCACCCGGGGGTCCCTTCATGAGGACCAGGGTTTTGCGCTGAAGGTCATCGTGGACGGCAAGGCCCACGTCGTCATTGACGACGGCGGTCTTCCGGGCACGCTTCCCGAACGGCTGGAACACGCGCAGCATCTGGAGGATGCCCTGCTGTTCGCCCTCGACGAGGCCCGCGAAGCCGATTCATCCATGGTGGTCTTCTTCGATCCGGAGAACGACCGCTGGGCCCTCGCCGCGGCGGCGGAATTGGCCGGCGGGATTCCCGCCGTCGGATAACCCCCGACGGCGGCCCTCCTTCAAGCGCGTTGTGGCGCCCGTTCGCGCTAAGAAGAGGCGTGCTAAAGGGAGTTCGCGCTAAGGGCGTGGGTCAGGCTGCGGCGTGGCTGAACTCGGTGGCCTTGGCGGTGACACGGCGGGGCGCGAGGATGCTCAGCGTGCAGTGAGTTTGCTGCGGGTCGATCCTGGCGGGCAGGTGATGGGTCTCGGAGCAGGCCTGCAGCTGCCGCAGGGCTTCGGGATCGACGCGGGCGTTCCGCACGTCCAATTCCAGGTCCAGGTTGTGCTTCAATGCGTTGGCGCGTTTCACCACAACGTAGAGGGCCTGGATGCTGTGGATGGTGACGTGGCCCTTGGCGAGAACCTGGGCCTTCGCGTGGTCGAGATCTACACGGACAAGAATGCTGAGCTTTTCGGACAAGATAATCATGCCTTCCTTGCGTGGCTGCGACGCTGCAGCCGGGGAGGCCGCTACGCTGCGGCCAATGGCCGCGCCTCTGCAGCCTCATTCAGCGTAGGCAACGAATATGATCTGCGCAACATTTGAGCTCAGATATGTCGCGCACACCCCAAGCGCGCACTCGGGACTATCTGGGCCGGTACACGTCGGCTCGGTGGTCGACCCCCAGGATGCTGATGCTGTTGTGTTCCTCATCAATGGAGTGCAGGACGCGGTAGGGGCCACGCCTGGCCGAGTGGAAGCCAGCCAGGTCCCGCTCCAACGCCTTGCCTACCAGCTGAGGGTTTCTGGAGAGGTCGCCGTAGGCGAATGCGATGATGGCCGGCAGTATCCGGGGAGGCACAGACTGCAGGTCCCGGCGTGCGGTGGGCGAGAAAATAATCTCATATGCCACCGGGGCTCAGCCCCGGTGCTTGGGAACGCCGAACTCAGCCCGGATCTGCTCACCCAAAAGTAGGTAGCGCAAAGTGTCGTTTTGAGGGCTCAAAACGACACTTAGCGCTACCTAGTTGGGAAGGGGGCGGGGGGAAGGGGAAAGCTACCGGTACCCGTCCACGATCGACGCCGCGATTTCCTTGTACGCCCGCCGTGTCTCGGGCTTCAGCACGTCCAGGGTGACCAGGTCGCCGTCGGCCACACCGCGGTCATGAGGGACGGCGATCAGCTGGCGGCAGATCCCGGCGAGGTGTTCCTCGATGGCGTCCTTGTCCACGCGGGAGGAGACCTCATCCTTGTCCGTGATGACAACGACGGCGTTCCGGGCCAGGTCCTCGTACCCGTGGCTCGCCAGCCAGTGCAGGGTGCTGCGGGCACGCTTGGCCCCGCTCACCGCATACCCGGCGGCGATGATGATGTTGTCCGCCGACTGCAGGATCCCGCTCATGGCGTTGTGCGTCACGCCGGTGCCGCAGTCGGTCAGGGCCACGGAGTAGTAGTTGGAGATGAGCTTGCGGATCCGCAGGTATTCGGCGGCCGTCAGCGAGTCGGAGACCTCCGGGTCCTGCTCCCCCGCGATCAGGTGCAGCCGGCCGGCGTGGTGCATGTACCGGGCCAGGGCGGTGAGCGAGTCAACGCCCTCGATGTTCGCCAGCAGGTCCGTGATGGTGCGCGGGCTGGCCTGCTGGTAGATGCCCTCGCCGAGGGCGCGCTCCACGAGGTCGCCGGAGTCCGGGTTGGCGTCGATGGCGCAGGGCGGGTCGCCGCGGAATTCGGCCAGCGTGAGGCCCACGCCCACCGTGGTGGAGGTTTTGCCGATGCCGCCCTTGAGGCTCAGCACCGCCGTGTTGTAGCTGCCCTGCAGCTGGCGGGAGATGCGGCGGCCCAGTTCGTCCTCCTCGCGCTGCTTGGCGCTGGGGCCCATGTTCCAGGCCCCGCCCGTGAGCGAGTAGAGGGCGCCGCGGACGCCGCCCACCGGCCGGGGCTTCTGCTCCTTGACGAACAGGCCCGGGGAGCTGATGAAGTCGGGCATGGGGCTGTCGGCGATGATGTCCGCGGTGGTGGGGCGGATGCGCCGGAACGCCGGTGCCGGCTCCGGTGCTTCCTCAGGAAGGTACGACGACGGCGGCGCGGCTTCGTCGCCGTCGTACGCCCATGCGGGGGCGCCCAAGTCCGACTCGGCCGGCTGCCCGTCCTGCGGCGTCGACTGCGGCAGCGGGGTCACCGGCGGCCTGGCGGGCCGGCGGGTGGGCGCCGGGACAGAGGTGATGGGGGCAGAGGTGATGGGGGCAGAGGGTTCGGGACTGGCCTGGTCGGCGGCGGCCGCCGCCTCCGCCCAGGAACTGCGGCGCGGTACCGGGGTGCCGGCGTCGGGGGTGCTCGAAAGATCTGGCGTTACGGCTGGCATGGTTCCTGTCTGGGCATCCTGCAGCGCACTGTCGGCGCGACGGAGGTCACGGCGTCGCCGGGGCGGTTGCGGTAGCCCTGCATCTTCTGCGATGGGGCGTGCGTTCTGATCCGCCGGATCGGGCATGTCTGTCCCCCCAGGACTTTCGGCACAAGGTTCTGCGGCACTTTACGGACTGATTCAATCAGTAAGTCTAGGCGCTGGGGCGGAATTGCGAGGTTAGCCGCGGGTGAGCGCGGCAATCACCACGGCGCCGGTGAGGACCAGAAGCACGGCCAGGATGGCGTAGGCCTGCCATTTGGGGCGGCCCTTATGCGGGTTGATATCGATATAGGGCATGGCTAGCTGCGGATACTTCTCGTGGCGGTCACCCGCACTGCGCGTCGCTTCCGGCGCAGCACGTGGTACATCGCAGAGAAGGGAATCAGCAGTGTGCCCAACAGTGCGCACAGCGCCAGGACATAGTCAATGAGAGCCACAACCGTCTCCGAACGTTAGAGTGATCCCCCATGCGATCAGAGGTCACGCTATCGGTCCGTCACGGGATTGACAAATCGCGTCATTGACGCGGCGCGCTGGGCATGCTTCCGGTCACCAGATGGATCCCTCCGGACAAGATTGATTTCCGTCTCGCAGCTGTTCCTAACGGCCGGCGCGCGGACGAGACGGCCACCAGAATGAAGATCAGCAGCCAGAAAATTCCGACGAAGTGCTGGCGTTGTAAGGGCTATATGGTTCCGGGCATCAGAAAGCCGGAGATCATCATCGCGAGCTGATCTCCGGCTTTCTGCACGGGATGCGTCTGGAGCTATTCCCCAGCGCTCCTCCTAGCTAGGCCGCAACGAAGAGTCGAATGGCTCGCTGCGCATCGATGGCGGATCCGTCAGCCATCTCGAAGAAGTAATTACACTGCCATTGCTGGGATTTTTTCGCCTGCCGATTCGTCGTTGCTGACCATGGCGGATAGACGCGGAATCCTCGCTTGCCTCCGGCGCCGCCCACGGACACGACGCCATGCTTGACGAGCGCCGCCTTCGGAAACGCGAATGCTCCGACTCGGGAATCCTCCCGCACGCAGACCACTAGCATGTCGGGGTCCTCCTCAGCAGCCAGAGGTTCGGTCGACCCACGGAGAGAGCGCCGCCACACCGTCACGAACAATCCCACCTTCGTCGGGGTCAGCTTGCCGACCCGGAACCGAACCGGAGACCGACCGATTTCCGAGATCGCGGCACCGTACTCAGCGTTGTCGGCCTCGACTATGGCGGGAGAACAGTCGAGGGCGAGGCCGCCGAGAACCCTCATCACCATGGCGACATCCGGATGGACCTGAACAGCAGACATAGAACTCCCATCGAAACGAATCCCCGACAGGAACGACGGGGCAGTGCATGAAAAGCTCAGCCCTCACCACCCGGACACTATCCGCATATGCACGTCTTCCGGAGGATCCTGGGCAACGGATCCTCTGATTCACAAACGACCGAAATCTTTAGTCCCCAATGAGGCAACAGGTGCCTGTGCGCAGCCGGCGTGCCTTGGTGGGACGGTTCGACGGGCCGCGGTGCACGGTTCCGTCCCGCGGTCCTGTCCTTCGTCTGCCGGCGGGGCGTACCCTGAGCGCATACCGGGTACCGGCGCGACGCCGGGGCCCTCAATACGTGTTCTCGGGAAGGCAGCATTCATGGGGATGAACATCAAAGGCCAATGGGCGCGGCTCGATCACGCCACACAGCAGTGGCTCATCGACCACCCGGGATGCCTCATCCTGCCGCGCACGATCACAGCGACCATCTGCAAGGAGACCGGCGGAACCGACGAGGGTGACCGGCACGGCGAGACGGTGCTCTCCCAGGACGACCGTGACTTCATCCAGGCCAAGGCACACGAGGCCCGGACCGATCCCCCGGAGTACCGGTTCTTTGACTCCGTACAACCGTGAACAGCGGGGCACTTTGCGCCATCCCGGGTACCGCCCGTGCCCCGGAAGAGAGCGGAGCCCGGCTCAGCGGCACCTCCGCATAAATCGCGGATGGCACGGGCTGCGTCCAGGATCCGGCGGGCCAGGATGATGCAGTAGTCATCGCTGAGCAAGGCGGCGGTGGCGGCCCTGACCACGGTGCCGAGTGAATGTTATCGCCCTCGCCCGTTCGCCTTGTTCGCCCGGCGATAGGATGAAAGTGTCCCGCCGGCATGGGCCGGCGGACCGGCCATGGATAGGAGAGCCATCATGGGTTTAGGTGACAAGATCAGGCACGCCGCCGAGAAAGCCGGCGGCAAGGGCAAGGAAGCCGCAGGAAAGGCCACCGGCAACGAAAGCCTCAAAGCCGAAGGCAAGACCGACCAGACGAAGGCCGGCCTGAAGCAGGCCGGGGAAAAAATCAAAGACGCCTTCAAGAAACACTGACCCGAAACCCGGGGCCCGGAGCCTTCCCGGCCTGGCCCCGGGCCCCGCCCGGCACGTCCGGGGGAACCAAAGAGGGGACCACCTCATGAATGCTGAACCGCTTCCGCCGCCGGAGCCGGTGCACGGCCCCCGGCCCGGTCCGGCCGTTGCGAATCGGCCGGCAGTAACCCGCTCAGGCATGATCTGGGTGGCCACCGTGGCCACCCTGATGCTGCTGATCCTGCTCATCGCCTTCATCGTGCAGAACCAGGACAACGTCAGGGTCAGGTTCTTTGGCCTGGACGGGACAATTTCCCTGGGCATGGCCCTGTTTATCGCCGCCGTCAGCGGCGGGTTCCTGGTCGCCGTGGCAGGCGCCGGGCGGATCATCCAACTCAGATCCCACCACCGCCACGAACAGATCCCACCGCAAACAGCCTGAGAGCGACCCTCAGTGCGAATTCAGGTTGCCTGTTCCCTCGCGCCCTGCCCGCGCGCTCCTACACAACGCGTCGCCTAGAATTCGGCCATTTCACTTCCTTGCTTCTCTCGGCGTCCCGACAGAACCAAGGAATTGAGAAGGCGCCCTAGGGCAGCAGCCGCTCACCGGTTGAGCGCGATCACCACCACCGCTGCCGTGGCCACTGCCAGGGCGGCCAGCGCAACGTAGGAAACCGCCTGAAGTCGGCGACGGCGGAGCTCGCTCCGTGTGTCGCGCGCGTACTGTGGACCCCCATACTTACCCATGCCGCAAGGCTATGAACACAGGCTCAAGGTTTGCTCAAGTCGCTCCAAATGTGACCTCCATGGCCGCCGGAGGCGCGATGCGGTTGACTGTCCAGATGGACTCCCACGGGTTTGCCGATCTCACCAAAAAGGACGTAACGCCCGACGCCGGGACGGTCGCCGCTGTGCGTCCCGCCGGTACTGGGACCACGACGACGGGCCTGCACCTTCCGGGCATTACCTCGCCGGGGTGACGGTCCTGCCGGCCTGGCGCAGGCGCGGGGTGGGCGCGGCGCTGACAGAGGAGCGGTTGCAGTGAATCTGGGCCCGGGCGTCGGAGGCCTGGTACGTGGTCAATGCGGACAACCTCGTGTCCATCGAGCTGCACCGCCGCAGGAACGTCACCGAGGTGGCGCGGGCCACGGTTCCACACCACCACATTCACGGGCGGGCTGGGCCTTCTGATGTGTGCCGCGGCGCCCGGAACGCCATCGCCACAGACCACGCGCGGCGGTAGAATCCGGTCATGACCCAGGCTGCAGGGCACCCCACCATGTCGTTCGGCGACGCGATCCTCGCGGGCTTCCGGCAGTATGCCGAGTTTGGGGGCCGCGCCGGCGTGGCCGAGTTCTGGTGGCTCATCCTCTTCGTGACACTGGTAACCAGCGGCCTTGGCGCCCTGAACGTGGCCACCCCCAACGGGGTCATCGGTGTCGGTTCCAGCCTTGCCTCGGTACGTGGATGAATTCTCGATGCAGCGGGACAGCGTGAGGCCCTGGAATCCTGGCATGGAGCCAATGATCGATTTCGCTTTGCCAAAAGCAGTCTCGAATTCGTCCTCCATGCCGGGCCGGACGGAGAGCAGTGCATGTTCTGTGATCACCCAAACAATCATGCCTGAGGTCTAACCGAACGGGCTCACGTGAGGCACGGTCCTTAGGACGGGCCGTTGGCCATCGCGGGAGGCAATGCTAAATTCAAAGTGGCATACATCACTTCAGTTGATGAATCCCCGTTCGCCCGGTGCAGGGACGTCTGGAGTTGCCGCTGTAGCCACGCGGCGGCCGGAATGCACGGAGCGAAAGAGAGCCAGCCATGGCCGCCTCGCATTTCAGCCAGTTCCTTGATCAAGCCACCAGTCTGTCCAGCCGCCCCGCAGCCGCATGACGGCGCCCATCCATCCCCATGGGCCCGGAAATAGCCGGCCCGAAGGGCCAGCTGGCGGCGGTCCGGTTGCCTGCGTCCGCTGCGGCGCCGACGGCGGGCTGACGCTGCACTCCATCACCGCCGTCAGCCCGCCGTCGGACGTCCTGGTGGAGGTGGGCTATTCCTGCGACGCCTGCAACCTCCACTATGTCGGGCGGGCGGATGTGGCTGCTGTGGCTGCAGTTTTTAGCCGGCTCCACAGCCCCAAGGGCGTCCTGGTCTTCGGCGGGCACTACGTCCACAGCGAGCAGCCGATGCACAAGATCGGCTCGAAGGTGCGGAGACTTAGCGCCCGGGGCTTTTCGGACGGGCCGCCGGAGGACGCGTCGGGTGTGTCCCTGACGGCTCAGGTTCTGCGTTGTTCCTGCGGCTTCCATATGGACGTGCCTGAATAAGCGAACAACGACGGCGCGCCCTACTGCAGCGGCCGTGTCTCCTGCAGGCGCTTGATGAACCAGCGTGTTCGCTGTCCGGCCCGCGTAGGCCGGTTGCTACTTGGTGGCGTTGGGGTGATGCGTGTGCACATCAACTGAGCAGACGGTTTGCCCGTCGACGTAGAACCAAAGCCGTGCACCGCCGGAAGTTCGTGCTGCCAGCGGCCGAAAGTGCCGCCCTTATGTGTGAGGGTAGACAACTCGCCTTTGAGCTGATGGTTCTTCGCCGACTCTTCCAGCGGTGTCTTGGTCAGGAAGTCCCAAGCGTCGACGACGGAATTCCGCGTGGTGGCGAGAAGATCCTTCCACGCCTTTTCGGCCTGACTGGCGCCGAACTGAATTTCGAACTCTGCCTTCTTGAGGGGCCGTGGAACGCCGGATCTCTTAGCGCTCATGCAGTGCGCGGGTCGGCAACGGCCGTGGGCTCGATCCAGTCCAACTGGTCATCGGGGGTGTAACCGGCGCTAATGGCCTCTGCGGTGGATCGCCAGGCCCGAAGTGAAACCAATGCCTTGTCGAACCGGCCGACGGAGGCACATGCGCGGGTGAGGCGACAATTTCGCGTGCGAAGGCGGCCTCGTCTGCCTCGCTGAGGAATGCCATCCAGGGGAAGGGGCCGCGGAGCCGCTCCACAAACGGGACCTGCGGATCTCCCAAAGAAGCGGTCACGAGGTGAGCCGCCAGCTCTGCCCCTTCGTGTATCCGGTCGAACTCGGTGGATGTCAGAAGAACGAGGGGTTCCCCATCGCGGCGGGTGATCCTAACGGCAATGCCGTTCGGTTAGTCGTCTGGGTCGGGTGTCAAGATTCTCGTGGCGAGTGTCGCGGGGTAGGTTCGGCGGTCGATGGCACGGCCTTCGGCCCGGTATTTCGAGATCGCGCGTTTGATCACGCGGGGCCGGGTGCGTGTGCGGCGGTCGGGCATGAGATCGGCCCGTAGCGCGGCTCCGATACAGCCGACC